>JAZLBM010000043.1:0-9293 GCA_045613705.1 Eubacteriales bacterium
CGACGAGCAATGCTCGTCGGGCTTTTCATATTCCGCGCCCCTCATCACGCCGCGAAAATAATTTTATTTATTTTCATTTTCATATGGAAAACATCGTCGGTTTGTGCTATAATCCCCTTTGGAATTATCCAAAAACCGAGAAGGAAGTGGTTCACACCATGACACGCCAAGTCACGACAAAAAGACATCAAATCGATATGACAACGGGATCGCTCTTCCCCAAGATCCTCCGCTTTATGCTTCCGCTGATCGCCACCAATCTGCTTCAGCAGCTTTACAATGCGGCGGATATTATGATCGTGGAGCTTTCCTCCGAGCCCAACGCCGTAGGCGCCGTGGGTGCTCCCACCTCCTATATCAGCCTCATCGTCAACCTCTTTATCGGCTTCTCTGTGGGCGCCAACGTGGTGGTTGCCCGTCACATCGGCGCCGGTGACAAGGAAAAGGTCTCTCGCGCCGCACACACCGCCATCTGTATGAGTCTTCTTTTTGGCGTGATCGGTGCCTCCCTCGGCATTCTTCTGGCGCGACCCGCTATGGTGGGGATGGGCTATGAGGGCGACCTTCTGAGACTCGGTCTTCGCTATGCCTATATCTATCTTGCCTGTATGCCCTTCTCCTCCCTGACTAACTTCCTGTCGGCCATTCTGCAAGCGCAGGGCAACACCAAAACGCCTCTTTTCGTGCTGACCGCATCGGGGCTTCTCAATATCCTTTTGAATATGTTCTTTGTCCTTGTGCTGGGACTTTCCGTCGAGGGCGTGGCTCTTGCTACCGCCATTGCCAATCTGGCGTCTGCCACCGTGCTCTGGTCGTTCCTTGCCAAGAACGGCAACGATTGCAAGCTCCGCCTCCGAAAGCTTCGCATCCACCGCGAGCAGTTTGGTGAGATCGCCCGTATCGGCTTTCCTGCAGGCATCCAGCACGCCATGTTCTCGATCTCCAACATTCTCATTCAGTCCTCTATCGTTGAAGTAGACGCCTTGCTCACCCCCGCAGGCAGTGCCTACGCCCCCGTCATCAAGGGTAACACCGCCACAGGAAGCCTTGAGACCTTTATCTTCAGCGCCCTTGGCGCTACCACCACGACGGCCAGCGCCTTCACGGCGCAGAACGTGGGCGCGACGAAATACGACCGCGTGCGCCGCGCCTTCGGCAACGTTTGCTTCATTTCCATCATCATCGCCGTGGTAATGAGTGCGTCGGGTATGCTGCTTCGCGATCCCCTGCTCTCTCTGTACGGTGTGAAGGATGCGGAGGACGTGCTTGCCGCCATCACCTACGACGCGGCTTGGGCAAGAATGCTCTGGAAGTGGCCGGGATTCTTTATCTACTCCATTATGAACGCGTGCGCGGGCACCATCCGCGGTCTTGGAAAATCCACCACCTCGGCGCTCATCACCTTCTTTGGCACCTGCGTGTTCCGTATCATCTGGATCTTCACCGCCTTCCAAATTTTCAAGAATCTTCCTGCCATTTACATATCCTACCCCATCTCGTGGCTCATCACGGGTATCTTCTTCCTTTTCGTGGTCTTCCGACTTCTGAGGAAGCGCACGGAAGAGACCGCCACGGCATAAACCAAGCCTCCGAGCACCCCTCGGAGGTTTTCTTTCTTATGAAAATATTTGCTTTCTTTCTTGCAACCGTCCGCCCTATGTGATATAATGAAGAAAATTCACCGTCCACGGAGGATGCTATGAGCGAATTTACTTACAAAGAAAAAAGCTTTTATCTTGACGGCGAGCCCTTTGCCGTGCACGCGGGTGCCATTCACTATTGGCGCGTAGTCCCCGAATATTGGGAGGATCGTCTTCGCAAGCTGAAGGCCTGCGGCTTCAACACCGTTGAGACCTACACCTGCTGGAATCTCCACGAGCGCCGTGAGGGGCAGTTCGATTTCTCGGGCAGTCTTGACGTGGCTCGCTTCATTGAGATCGCCGAGTCTCTCGGGCTCAAGGTCATCATCCGTCCCGGCCCCTATATCTGCGCGGAGTTCGATTTCGGAGGTCTTCCCTCCTGGCTCCTCGCCTACGACAGCATGAGCATCCGTTGCAACGACGAGAAGTACCTTTCCAAGGTTCGTCCTTATTACCACGAGCTGCTCTCCCGCATCGCGCCCCACCTTTGCACACGCGGCGGCGGTGTCATTATGGTGCAGATCGAGAACGAGTACGGCTCTTACGGCGATGACAAGGATTATCTTAGAAGGGTCGTTGATATTTACCGCGAGGAGGGCATCGACTGTCTGCTCTTCACGGGCGACGGCGTAGAGCCCAGTATGCTGGGCGGCGGCACTCTGCCCGAATTTCTCTGCGCCGCAAACTTCGGAAGCAACCCCCGTGACCGCTTCGCGAAGCTGTCTGCCTTCCGTCCCGATCAGCCCTCTATGAGCGCCGAATATTGGTCGGGTTGGTTTGAGCATTGGGGCGAGCCCCACCGCGCCCACAAGCCCGAAAGCAACGTGAGCTGCCTCCGCGATATGCTGGAGATGGGCGCCTCCTTCAGTATGTATATGTTTCACGGCGGCACCAACTTCGGCTTCACCAACGGTGCCAACCATATTATCACCGAATATCAGCCTACTATCACAAGCTACGACTACTGTGCGCCCCTCTCCGAGGCAGGCGATATGACCCCCACCTATTATGCCATCCGTGATCTCCTTGCCGAGTTCAACGGCGGCTATCCCGAGTTTGACGTAAAGGATACCGAAAAGAAGGCCTACGGAAAGGTCACCCTCACCGAAGGCGCCCTTCTCTTTGACAATCTTGACGCCATCGGCACCACGGTTCATAGCGCCGCCCCCCTCTCTATGGAGCAGGTAGGTCAGGACTTCGGCTACATTCTCTATTCCTCCACCGTGGAGGGCCCCCTCGAGCCGAAGCCTCTTGAGCTGGAGCATATTCACGACCGCGCCTGGGTCTACGTCGACGGCAAGCTTGCGGGCATCCGTCAGCGCTCGGGACAAAAGGACGATATCACCATCGCGGTGCAGAACGGCGAGTCGGTGAAGCTGGACATTCTTGTGGAGAACTGCGGACGCGTCAACTACGGCCCCAAGCTGTTCGACAAGAAGGGCATCTTCAACCACATCCGCCTTGGAAACCGCTTCCACTTCGGCTGGGATATGACCTCTCTGCCTATGGAGGAGCTGTCAGGTCTTACATACACCGATGACGTGATCTTCCGCGGTCAGCCCACCTTCCTCCGCGGCACGCTTCCGGTAGACGGCAAGCCTGCCGACACCTTCCTTCGCACCGACGGCTTCAGGAAGGGCATCGTTCTTGTGAACGGCTTCAATCTGGGTCGCTACTGGAACGATAAGGGCCCCACCAAGACCCTCTTCGTCCCCGCTCCCATTCTCCGCGAGGGTGAAAATGAGATCATCGTATTTGAAACCGAGGGCTTCGATACGCCCACGGTAGAATTCTTTGCCGAGCCCGACCTCGGCTGACAAAAAAGACGCGGCCTTCTGCCGCGTCTTTTTTATGAAGAAAGTGTTGACAAAGGTGGCAGGATGTGGTATAATCGTTTTCAGCACACAGTGTGCTGAAAGGAGGATGTGTATGTCTGTTGCCAAAACGGCAAACGATAAGGTAGAACTGATCTGTGACGAAATGTCTCAAAAGATCATAGAAGCTGCCGAGGATATCGTGACCGTATCCGGCGCCGATTCCTTGACGGTACGTAAGCTTTTGCAGACCCTCGGTATCACCAACCGCGTATTCTACAACCGCTTCCGCAACATCGGCGACGTTCTGAAGATCGTATACAAAAATACCGTTCTCAAAATTCGGGAAAGCGTGGTTACCGATTTCAGCAATGAAGCCGACTTCTTTGAGCGCGTGACCGAAATGGTCATCGGCACCCTGATCTCCTCGTACGATAAGAAGATGCAATTCAATTCCTACGTGTTCGAGAACGATTCCCTGTCCCAGAGCAACTACGAGTGGTGGACCACCGAGATCAAAAAGCTCATCGTACACGCCAAGGAGCACGGCTATATCAAGGACGTGGACGAGAACGTGATGAGCTATTCCCTCTGGTGCTTCTGCCGCGGCTTCAACGCCGACGCCGTAGGGCGCAAGCTCCCCCGTGAGGACGCCGTGCGGCAATTCCGCTACAGCTTCGGCATTCTCCTTGACGGACTGAAAAAGTAATCAATTTGCGACATCGCAATAAGAAAGGATCAATATCCATGAAAAGTGAAGCATTACATGAAAAAAGAGAATTTGAAAGCGTCCGCGCCCTGGTAGAGTGGACGGCTGAATTTTACGGTGAAAAGCTTGCTTATTCCTATCGCCCCAAGGCGAGCAAGCCCGAAATAGTTAAGAAGAGCTTTATCAACCTGCGCGATGACGTGCGCGCCCTTGCCTCCGAGCTTCTTGCTATGGGTTGCGCGGGTAAGCACTGCGCCCTCATCGGTAAGTTCTCCTATGATTGGGTTCTGACCTACTTTGCCGTTCTTTCCATCGGCGGCATTCTCGTTCCTCTTGACCGCGAGTGGACGGGTGAGGATCTGGCAGCCACCGCCGAGCGCGCAGGCATCGACTTCCTTTTCTGCGACGAGGACATCGCCGACAAGGCGGCTGTCATCACCGATAAGATCGCGCTTGCGGACACTCCCGTATATCTACTTGCCAAGGAAAATGAGAAAAACATCCCCGCTTTGATGGAGGCAGGTGCCAAGAAATTTGCCGAGAACCCCGACGCCTACTTCAACGCCGAGATCGACACCGTGGGCATGGCACTTCTCGTGTTCACCTCCGGTACCACCGGCAAGGGTAAGGGCGTTATGATCTCCCAGACCAACGTGCTTTCCGACCTGTCCGACGTCATTCCCTACATGGATTTCTCGGATAAGACGGTTGGCGTTCTTCCCCCTCACCACACCTACGGTTCTTCCGTTATGCTCATTGGTCACGCAATGATCGGTAGCGAGATCTATATCTCCTCCGGTCTTCCCTGCGTGCAGAAGGAGCTGAAGGAGCAGAAGCCCGGTCACCTTTGCCTCGTTCCCCTCTACCTTGAGACCTTCTACCGTAAGATCCAGGCCAACATCAAGGAAAAGGGCAAGACTAAGCTGGTAGCTACTATGATCAAGCTGAGCAACGGTCTTCGCAAGGTGGGCATCGACCTCAGAAAGAAGATCTTTGCCGAGATCCGTGAGGCCTTCGGCGGTGAGATCAAGATGATCATCTCCGGCGGCGCGCCCATCAACCCCGAGATCCTTTCCTTCTTCGAGGCTATCGGTATCAGCACCCTCAACGGCTACGGCATCACCGAGTGCGCCCCCATTATCGCCGTTAACAGAAGCCGCCGCACCGTTCCCGGAAGCGTAGGCCCCGTGCTTGACATCGACACCGTTATCATCGACGAGCCCAATGAGGACGGCGAGGGCGAGATCCTTGTCAAGGGTCCCAACGTAATGCTTGGCTACTACAAGGACGAGGAGGCCACCTCTGCCGCTATGACCGAGGACGGATATTTCCGCACCGGCGACTACGGTAAGCTTGTGGGCGACGTTCTGTTCATCACGGGACGCAAGAAGAATCTGATCATCCTCTCCAACGGTAAGAACGTATATCCCGAGGAGATCGAGAACGAGCTGGTTGCCGTTCCCGGTGTGCTTGACATCATCGTTTACGAGGGCCAGAGCCGCCGCGGTATGGAGTACAATGCCATCGTTGCCGAGATCTATCCCGACCAGGATTATATCGCCAAGAACAATATCACCGACGTAGAGGCACATCTGAAGCCCTATATCGACGAGTACAACCGAAACGCGGTTTCCTACAAGAAGATCGGCGTTCTCAAGGTTCGTACCGAGGAATTCCCCAAGAACACTCTGAGAAAAATTATGCGCTTCAAGCTGGATATGTCCATCGACTGATCCACAAATATGCATAAGGGAATTGACAATTTCTAAACTTTTTGGTATTATTAAGTAAGAAAGTGGCAATCCCACATTGGCACTCTTCAAAAAAAGAGTGCCTTTTTCAGGAGAACATCAATGAAGAAATCCAAATCTAAAAAGCCTTATCCTTTTCGCCATCTTGTATTCTGGCATCTTCTGCGTCCGCCCGTGGCGCTCTTTCTGAGGATCAAGTTCCGATACAAGTTCGAGAGGGCAAAGGATCTTCCCGACAATTATATCGTTCTTGCCAACCACACCACCGACTTCGATCCCCTTTTCGTGGGCGTCAGCTTCCGTCGGCAGATGTATCTTGTGGCAAGTGAGCACATTTCCCGTTGGCGCATCGCATATCCGCTTCTCAAGTATGCCTTTGCCCCCATCATCCGTCATAAGGGGTCTATCGCCGCCTCCACCGTTATGGAGATCATGCGCGCCACCAAGAAGGGCAAGAGCGTTTGCATCTTTGCCGAGGGCGTCCGCACCTGGGACGGCGTGACCAACCCCATTCTTCCCTCTACCGCTTCCCTTGTCAAGGCGGCAAAATGCGGTCTTGTGACCTATCGCGTCACGGGTGGCTATTTCGTCAGCCCCAACTGGAGTGAGGGCGGCACACGCCGCGGCCCCATCTCGGGCGCACCCGTCCGTGTCTTCACCAAGGAGCAGATAGCGGCTATGAGTGAGGAAGAAATTTACAAGATCATTAATGAGGATCTGTATGAGGACGCTTACGCGCGTCAGCTGTCCGATCCCAAGAAGTACCGCGGCAAGGTGCCTGCGGAGAAGCTGGAGAACCTCCTCTTCCTCTGCCCCTTCTGCGGCAAGCACGACACCCTTCGCTCCGAGAAGGACACCGTGACCTGCACCGCCTGCGGCGGCGCCTTCCGCTACAACGAATACGGAATGCTGGAGGGCGCGCCCTACCAAACGGTTCGCGAGGCGTCTCTCTTCCAGCAGGAGCAGATCGAAAAGGACGTTCGGAACGGCGTTACATACGAATCGGCAAACGCCACACTCTCCCGGATCGATAAGGGCGGTGCCACCGTGATCGCCGAGGGCGCCGTCAGAATCTCCGAGGATACGCTTTCCTGCGGCGACGTCACCATTGCCATCGCCGACATTCCCGATATCGCCATCCACGGAAGACACGAGCTTGTCTTCACCGCCAATGAAACATACTATGAGCTTCACGTTCCCCACGGCGGAAACGCCTACAAGCTCCTGCCGTATTTCCGTGAATGCAAGAAGCTGATCAAAGAAAAAGTGAGGTAAACCGTATGGACTTTTCCGCTAACAACGTGGCTCTCTGGAGCCCCATCGTTCAGATCGGTATCATTGCAGGTCTGATCCTTTTATCCAACATTCTTCGCAGAAAGATCCCGCTCGTCAGAAACAGTCTGATGCCCACCGCGGTTCTTGCGGGCTTTATCCTGCTGATCCTCCGTACCCTCAACCTGGTTCCCGTAACGGTGGAGTTCCTTGAGATCATTACGTATCACGCCCTTGCCCTCGGCTTCATCTCCCTCTCTCTTCGCGTACCCGAAAAGACGCAGGACGATTCCGCGATGATCGGCAGTAAGAGCGGCGCCCTGATCGTCAGCACCTATCTTGTGCAGGCTATCGTAGGTCTTGCCGTTTCCCTTACCCTTGCTTATACCGTAATGCCCAAGTTCTTCAAGGCCGGCGGTATTCTGCTGGCTATGGCATACGGACAGGGACCCGGTCAGGCGAACAATATCGGTGGCTCTTATGAGGCACAGGGTATGCTTGGCGGTCGAAGCTTCGGTCTGTCTCTTGCGGCAGCCGGCTACCTTTGCGCTTGCATCGTAGGCGTGATCTATCTCAACGTGCTGAACAAGAAGAACCGCGCCGCCCGTTTCCGCGATAAAGACGACGTCTCGGGCTCGGTTACCATTGATACCTTCCAGGATAAGAACGAGATTCCCGTTGCAGAATCCATTGATAAACTGAGCGTACAGGTCGCCCTCGTTTGCGTGGTATACCTTGCTACTTATCTTCTGACCTGGGGCATCACCTCCCTGCTCGGCGCGGTAGCCCCCGGATTTGCCAAAACGGTCAGCGACCTTCTGTGGGGCTTCAACTTCATCGTTGGCTCTATGCTTGCCATCGTTTGCCGAAGTGTGATCAGCGGTCTTCGCAAGAGCCGCATTATGAACCGCCAGTATCAGAACAACTACCTTCTCAGCCGAATCTCCGGTCTTGCCTTTGACGTAATGATCGTGGCAGGTATCGCCAGCATCGAGCTGCAGGATCTGTCCGGCAACTGGCTCCCCTTCATTCTGATGGCTATCCTCGGCGGTATCGTTACCTTTGTCTATCTTCTTGCTATGTGTAAGAAGCTGTATCCCGGATACGTCTACGAGGGCTTCCTTTCGATGTTCGGTATGCTGACGGGTACCATCAGCTCGGGCGTACTTCTCCTTCGTGAGATCGATCCCGACATGAAGACACCCGCTTCCAACAACCTGATCACGGGTAGCTCCTTCGGTATCGCATTCGGCTTTCCCGTGCTGATCGTCGTCGGTTTTGCCGCAACAAGCGAAATCAATGCTTGGATCTCTCTTGGCTTGATTCTTGCCTATCTCGCCGTTCTTCTCTTCTTCATGCTGAAGATCGGTAACAAGAAAAAGAAATAAACAAACGAAAAAAGCTCCGCTTCGGCGGGGCTTTTCTTTTTGTTGCAATTCATAGAATTTTCCATTAATAAATTGTGAATGGCGGTGAACAATAGTAACAGAGCGCGAAAGCGACTCAATTAATATAGATAAATTGAAGCAGATGCGAAGGTTCGCTTTCGCACCGGTTTCAGAACAGGAGAATCTCATTATGGCAAGCAACAAGACCCTTGTTCCCGAGGCAAAGGAAGCACTCGAGAAGTTTAAGATGGAAGCAGCAAGCGAGGTTGGCGTAACCCTTTCTCAGGGCTACAACGGCGATCTCACTTCTCGCCAGGCAGGCTCTATCGGCGGTCAGATGGTCAAGAAGATGATCGAGAGCTACGAGAACGGTCTGAAGAATAAGTAAGTAACCCTTTCTTCGGTCCCTCGCGGGAGCGTTCGCTCTCGCGGTGTGTGAGGGACAGGGGGTGTCGTATGGTAGTGGTATTCCTTTTGGAAATATGCGTTCCGATGCACCTTGTGCGCGTGAACAAAATCTCCGTGGTGCCGCTCCGTACGACACCCCTAATGTTTTATAAATTGATGTTTAGCGGTGCGTTTAAAGCCTTCCCTAAGATAGGGAAGGTGTCACCGAAGGTGACGGATGAGTGTGCGCCTAATGCGGTCGTGATAAGACCTCGCACCCTCATCAGTCGCGTTCCGCGACAGCTTCTCCATCTTGGAGAAGCCTTTAAAAT
>JAZLBM010000044.1:0-6869 GCA_045613705.1 Eubacteriales bacterium
GTCGGCTTCGCCGCCACCTTCTCTATCTTAGAGAAGGCTACTCCCGCCGTTTTGTTTGCTTAAATTCCGCAACCTCATCCGTCGGCTTCGCCGCCACCTTCCCTATCTTAGGGAAGGCTTTAAACACGCCGATAAACATCAATTTATATTTGAAAACGCGCAGCGTTTTCTACCTTAATTTTCAATTTTCCACTTTCAATTTTCAATTCTGCACTCTGCACTCTGCATTCTGCACTTCGCGCGCCGGCGCGATAAACATCAATTTCAAAAATTCCCCCAAAGCCCTTGAAAAAGCGGGGGGATTGTGATATACTTTTGTTTAAGTATATACATTTATGTCTCGGGCATCCGAGACGGGAGGCACCTATGAAAATGGTAATCAAGGTCGGAACCTCGACCCTCGCCCACGCAACGGGCAGACTGAACATAAAACGAATCGAGCTGCTTTGCAAGATCGTCAGCGACCTGCGCAACGCGGGACACGAGATCATTCTCGTTTCCTCGGGCGCCATCGGCATGGGCGTTGGCAAGCTGAACCTCGCCGAGCGCCCCCGCGACGTAGCAGGCAAGCAGGCGGCGGCGGCTGTGGGTCAGTGCGAGCTGATGTACACCTACGACAAGCTGTTCTCCGAATACAACCACACGGTGGCGCAGATCCTGCTCACCGCCGACGATCTTCGCAACGAGGAGCGTCACCGCAACTTTGAGAACACTATGAAGCGACTTCTTGAGATGCAGGTGCTTCCCATCATCAACGAAAACGATACGGTTGCCACCGAGGAGATCGGCATTGGCGACAACGACACCCTCTCGGCCTTCGTAGCCGTCAGCGTGGGTGCTGATATGCTGGTGCTTCTCTCCGATATCGACGGTCTCTTTACCGCCGACCCCCACAAGGATCCCGCCGCCACCCTCATCGAGCGGGTGAACGGCATCGACGACTATATCCGCTCCCTGGGCGGCGGCAAGGGCTCGGCTCTCGGCACGGGCGGTATGGCCACCAAGCTCCGCGCGGCGGAGATCGCCACTGAGGGCGGTTGCGACATGATCATTGCCAACGGCGCAGACCCTGACTGTCTCTACACCATCGCCGAGGGCAAGCCCGTGGGCACCCGATTCTATTCCCAAGCCAAGTAAGGACAAGCTATGAGAACCACAAACGATATTCTTGCGGCGGCGAAAAACACCGTTCCGCTTCTTGCAAAATTTGACGCGGCAAAGCTCGACGAGGCCCTCGTTGCCATCGCTGACGAGCTGGAGACCCCCGAAACCACCGACGCCATCCTTGCGGCAAACGCCGAGGATCTTGCGGCGGCCACGGGCATCTCCCCCGTGATGCTTGACCGACTGCGCCTCACCCCCGACCGCATCCGCGGTATGGCAGACGGCATCCGCAAGGTTGCCTCCCTGCCCTCTCCTCTCGGACATACCCTTGCCACAACGGTGCGCGAGGACGGACTTGAAATCATCAAGAGATCCGTCGCCATCGGCGTAGTTGCCATCATATATGAAAGCCGACCCAACGTGACCTCCGACGCGGCGGCGCTGGCGCTCAAGAGCGGCAACGTCTCCATTCTGCGCGGCGGTAAGGAGGCGGCCAGAAGCAACGCCGCCATCGTCACGGCCATTCGCCGCGCGCTTGCCTCGGTGGGGCTTCCCGAGGACGCGGTGCTTCGCATTGAGGACGCGTCCCGCGAAAGCGCCACCGCCCTTATGAAGGCCAACGGCTACGTGGATCTTCTGATTCCCCGCGGCGGTGCGGGTCTCATCCGCGCCTGCGTGGAAAACGCCACGGTGCCCTGCATCGAGACGGGCACGGGCATCTGCCACGTGTACGTAGACCGCGACGCCGACCTTGACAAGGCGCTTGCCATCATTGAAAACGCCAAGACCAGCCGTCCCTCGGTGTGTAACGCCGAGGAGGTGTGTCTGGTTCATCGGGATATTGCCGACCGCTTCCTGCCTCTGCTTCGCGCGCGTCTTGAGAACGATCGCGTGTCCCGTGGCAAGCCTGCGGTAGAATTCCGCACCGATCCCCGCGCACACGCCATTATGGGCGGCACCCCCGCGGGCGAGGCGGATTTCGACACCGAATTTCTTGACTATATTCTCGCCGTGGGCGTAGTGGACAGCGCGGACGACGCCATCGAGCACATCCGACGCCATTCCTCTCACCACAGCGACGCCATCGTCACGGAAAACGATGAGGTTGCCGACCGCTTCACCGCCCTTGTGGACAGCGCGGCGGTCTACGTCAACGCCTCCACCCGCTTCACCGACGGCGGCGAGTTCGGACTTGGATGCGAGATGGGCATCTCCACCCAAAAGCTCCACGCGCGCGGCCCTATGGGTCTTGCGGAGCTGACCACCTACAAGTATATCGTCCGCGGAAACGGACACACGCGATAAGGAGAACACCATGAAAATCGGATTCATCGGAACGGGAAATATGGGCGGCGCCCTTGCCCGCGCGGCGGCGCGCTCCTCGCATTCCCTGTATCTTACCGACGGACTTGCCGAAAAGGCCGAGGCACTTGCCGCAGAGCTTGGCGCCGTCGCTACCAATTCCACCCGCATTCTTACCGAGTGTGACGCGGTGCTTCTTGGCGTAAAGCCTCAGACGCTCCCCGCCCTTGCCGAGGAGCTTCGTCCCATCCTTGCGACGCGCTCCACCCCCATTCTGCTCATCAGCATGGCGGCAGGCGTGACCCTTGAGGTGCTTGAAGGCTTCTTCGGCGCAAGCCCCATCATCCGCATTATGCCCAACACCCCCGCGGGCGTTGGTGAGGGTATGATCGTCTGGTGCGCGTCCGCGGAGGTTACCGAGGCGCACAAGGCACTTTTCCTTGACACTCTCGCTCACGCAGGTACCCTTGACGAGCTGCCCGAGCATCTGATGGACGCGGCCACCGCCGTCATGGGATGCGGTCCCGCCTTCGTTGACCTCTTTATCGAGGCGCTGGCGGACGGCGGCGTCAAGTGCGGTCTGCCCCGCGACAAGGCGCTGACCTACGCCACCCAGATGGTTCTGGGCTCCGCAAAGCTTGTGAAGGTCAGCGGCAAGCATCCCGCAGAGCTGAAGGACGCGGTCTGCAGCCCCGGCGGCTCCACCATCGTGGGCGTCGGCGCGCTTGAGGAGGGCGGCTTCCGCGGCATTACCATGTCTGCGGTCGAGGCAAGCTTCAAAAAGACCCGTCAGCTCAATCAAAAATAATTGCCAAAGGAGAACGATATGCAAAATACCCTTCCCCGTCGGCTGATCACCCTCGCGGTTCTTGCCGCCACTCTCCTCCTCGCCGTTCTTCTGTTTTCGGCCTGCGAGCCCGAGGAGTGCCGACATTTCCGCACCACCGACACCCTCTTTGATCCCGATTGCTCCCGTCAGGGCTACGTGCTTCACGTGTGCCGTGACTGTGGCTATTCCTATAAGAGCGACTTCACCGAGCCCTACGGTCACACCATCACCTCGGAGACGGTGGCGCCCACCTGCACCGAGCAGGGCTACACCACCTTCGCCTGCCATTGCGGCTACGGCTACGTGACCGATTACGTAGAGCCCCTCGGGCACGATCTTGACGGCACCGTGACGGCACCCACCTGTACCGAAAACGGCTACACGTCCTACGCCTGCACGAGAGAGTGCGGCTTCTCCTACGTCTCGGATCTGACGGCACCCAACGGACACGAGCTCTCCGACATCCAATTCGCCGCAACCTGTACCACGGGCGCTTATACCCGTTACATATGCGCCAACTGCGATATGGACTATCACTCGGCAGTGTCGGAGCCTCTTGGACATACCTTCACCGACACGGTGGTATATCCCTCCATCGCCCGTACGGGACACACCACCCACACCTGCCATTGCGGCTATTCCTACACAGACAGCTACGTCTGGTACAGTGATATCTTCACAGGTGCCTTTGTGGAGGGCGGACAGGTGCTGGCCACCGGCATCGACATTTCCTTCTGGAACACAAACATTGACTGGAACGCCCTTGCGGCAACCGGCATCGATTACGTGATCATCCGCGGCGGCTCGGTCTATCAGACCCCCGACCGTATGTTTGAGGATCACTACAAGAATGCCCGCGCCGTGGGACTTGACGTGGGTTGCTATTTCTACACCTACGCCACGTCGGTAGAGGAGGTTCTCGAGGAGGTAGAGCAATTCCTCAAGATCCTGGATGGCAAGACCTTTGAGTATCCCATTTATTTTGATATTGAGGACAACTCACTGAAGACTCTGCCCCAAGAGACGCTAATGGCTATGTGCCTGGCCTTCTGTCAGACCATGAGCGATCACGGCTACTTCCCCGCCATCTACACCTATCACAACTGGCTTGTGAACATTCTTCACACCGAAGAGCTTACCACCCTCTACGATCTGTGGTACGCCCGTTATCCTCTGGACGATCAGGGCACCTCGCATTTTGAGTACGGCAAGTTCTACAGCTCCACCAAGTACGATATGTACGGTATGTGGCAGTACACCGAGTACGGTCGCATCGCCGGTGTCACCGGTGACGTGGATCTCAACTTCTGCTATAAGGACTACCCGTCCATTATGAAGAAATACGGCTACAACGGCTTCACCGCCGAATAGGAGAAAAGCAACAGACCGCAGAAGGCATCTGCGGTCTGTTTATTTTGCGTATAAATTGGTGTTTATCGGTGTGTTCGCACAAACAAAATGGAGCGAACCGTACCTTGTAGGGCGGTGCCTTGGTGCCGCCGAAAATGTGCGGTTTATCGGTTGTTACGGCGGGAGCAAGCCCCCGCCCTACGGGTTTGTGCCAAACTCCAACAGACCGACAAATCAAAATTTGAATCACAAAATACTCGCGCCCGCATAAAAAAAGCACCGCAAAGCGGTCCTTTTTTGTTTGATCAATAAAATTCACTTTTGAGGGTGCGGTCAAAGAGCTCGCCGAGGACGGCGCGAGGCTCCTTCTTTTCATAGAGCACCCGATAGACGGCGCGGCAGATGGGAAGCTCAACGCCATATTGCTCCTCTAATTTCATCAGGGCACAAACGGTATAGTAGCCCTCTGCCAACGAAGAAAACGCCTCGCCCTTGATATAGGACTCACCAAACTGACGGTTGTGGCTGAATTTCGAGAAGACCGTAGCCTCGTAATCGCCAAGATGGCAAAGACCGTAGGCCGAAAGCTCGTTGCCTCCCATAGCGCGAATGAGACGCGCCACCTCACGAGCGCCTCTTGCCATCAGCGCACCCTTGAGGGAGGACAGGCCGAAGCCGTCCAGCATACCCGCCGCAATACCGATGACGTTTTTGGCGGCGGCACCGATCTCGTTACCCACAAGATCCTCACCGTAATAAAGACGGATAAGATCGCTTGAAAAATCCTCCACAAGTGTCATCTTCGTACCCGTATCGGCACTGTCGATGACCATGCAGTTGGGGATACCACGATAAAATTCCTGCACGTGACCGGGACCAAGCCATACCGCAACAGAACAGGTTTCATCAAGGCACTCGGCCGCCACCTCGGACAGTCGCTTGCCCGAGGAAATCTCAAGCCCCTTCATGCAAAGCACCACCGTCTTGTCCTTCATACCGTGAGCCGAAAGCTCACCAAGCAGGGGGCGAAGACCCTGAGAGTCCACCGAGATCACCACCACGTCGGCATTGTCCACCGCGGAAAGCGAGGTGGAAAGTGTCACCGATTCGGGCAGGGTCAGAAGCCCGTTGCTCCGCGTATCAAGAAAGGCCTGCATATTGCGGGAGCCCTCTCTGCCGTAGAGCGTCACGCCGTGACCGATGCGATCCAGATACCAAGCAAGAAAGCTACCCCAGCGACCGCAACCGATCACAGTTATATTCATCCTACGTTCCATATAACCTCTTATCCAAGGAGCTCTACGGCGTAGCGCACGCCGCTCATGGCATCCTTTGCGTAATAATCGGCGCCGATCTTGTCGGCGTATTCTTGGGTCAGCACCGCACCGCCCACCATCACGCGACAGTCGGGGGCATCGGTATGAAGCAGGCGAACCGTCTCCTCCATTGCGGGCACGGTGGTGGTCATCAGTGCCGAAAGACCAACAAGACGCGCGCCGTGGGCTTTTGCCTCGGCAACCACCGTCTCGGGAGGCACGTCGCGACCGAGATCGATCACGTCGAAGCCGTAGTTTTCCAAGAGAAGCTTCAGAATATTCTTGCCGATATCGTGGACGTCGCCCTTCACCGTGGCGATCACCACCGCCGCGCCGCGCTTCGCCTCACCGCCCGCCGACGCCGCCTTGATCTCCTCAAAGGCGCATTTCGCCGCCTCGGCACTCATCAGAAGCTGGGGCAGATACATCCGTCCCGACTCAAAGCCCTGCCCTACCTTGTTGAGGGCGGGGATAATATCGCTCGGCACAACGTCAAGGGGCGTGGCCACCTGACGAAGAAGGATGCGCGTTTCGGCCGCCGCTTTTTCGGCAAGACCCTTGATGATGGCGCGCATAAGAGCCGAGCCCTCCGCCTCCTCGGGCTTTGCGGTGGGAGCCGCCGTAGTTGCGGTGACAAAGCTGTCAGCCGCACCGATGTAGGCGGCGCAATTCTCGTCAAGACCCCGCAGGGCGCGATAGGAATAGTAGGTCTTCATCATATCGGCGGAATAGGGGTTCATAATGGCCGCCGAAAGGCCCGACGCAAGCGCCATCGAGAAGAAGGTGCTGTTGACCGCGTCGCGGTTGGGCAGACCGAAGGACACGTTGGAAACGCCCAGGGACGTGTGGCAACCGAGGCGCTCGCGGATCTCGCGAAGAGCACCCAGGGTCACCGTCGCCGCCGTGGGGTCGGCGCTCACCGTCATAGCAAGGGTGTCAAAGATAATATCGTGAGGCGCGATGCCGTA
>JAZLBM010000045.1:0-16311 GCA_045613705.1 Eubacteriales bacterium
GGAACATATCGCTCATCTCCCAAGCGCCCTTGGTGATGTAACCCTCGATGGCGTGGGTAAGTGCGTCCATACCGGTAGCGGCAGTCAGACCCTTGGGCATAGTAGCCATCATATCGGGGTCAACAACGGCAACAACGGGAATGTCGTGAACGTCTACGCAAACCATCTTGCGGTTGTTCTCTACGTCGGTGATAACGTAGTTGATGGTAACCTCAGCTGCGGTTCCTGCGGTGGTGGGAACGGCAATGATGGGGGTGCACTTATTCTTGGTGGGAGCAACGCCCTCAAGGCTTCTTACGTCAGCAAACTCGGGGTTCTCGATGATGATACCGATTGCCTTTGCCGTGTCCATAGAGGAACCGCCGCCGATAGCAACGATGCAGTCTGCGCCGCTTGCCTTGAAGGCAGCAACACCGTTCTGAACGTTCTCAATGGTGGGGTTGGGCTTGATATCGCTGAACACGTCGTAAACGATGCCTGCAGCATCGAGAACGTCGGTCACCTTCTTGGTCACCTCGAACTTAATCAGGTCGGGGTCAGAGCAGACAAAAGCCTTCTTGAAGCCTCTTGCGTTGATTTCGGATGCAATCTCCTTGATCGCGCCCTTTCCGTGGTAGCTGGTTTCATTCAGTACAAAACGACTTGCCATTTTCTTAATCTCCTTTATTATTTCAGCAACGAAATCGCGTCGCTGATATTTTTCTCAAGTGCCTCACGGCCGTACTTATCGACCTCGGCCTTATTCTTCTCACCGTGGGTCAAGCAACCCGCACCGCCGATACAACCGCCGATACAAGCCATACCCTCGATGAAGTTGCCGTCAAGAACGCCCTTGCTCATCTTGAGAAGTGCCATACGGCAGGCCTCAATACCGTCGCAAACAACGGGCTTGATCTCAAAGTCGATATTCTGTTCCTTCATCGCCTGAGCCGCCGCATCGGTAAGACCGCCGCTTCTCGCGAAGATACGTCCATAGTAGGATGCGTTGTCAAGAACACCCTCCTCAAAGGTGGAAAGGTCGAAATCACGGCTGTCAAAGAGTGCCTGAAGCTCCTCAAAGGTAAGAACGCAATCTACGTAAGGCTTAGCCTCATCAAGCTGTGCCTCTGCCTTCTTGGAGGTACAGGGGCCAATGAAGATGACCTTGGCGTTGGGGGTGATCTCCTTGATGTACTTGGCAAGCACCACCATAGGAGACATGTTGTGAGAAATGTGCTCGACAACGGTGGGGAAATTCTGCTTGATGTATCTTACGAATGCAGGACAGCAGGAGCTGGTAAGGATTCCCTTCTCGGAAAGCTCCTTCGCCTCTGCCATAGCAACCATATCTGCACCGAGAGCTGCCTCGATCACGTCGTGGAAGCCAAGCTTCTTCATACCGGTGATGACCTGGCCAAGCTTTGCATAGGTGAACTGGCTGGAGATAGAGGGAGCCACAACGGCGAACACTCTGTAGTTGCCGCCACGGGTGTTTCTCTCGCTCTTCTTCAGAATATCGATGGCGTTGACCATGGAGGACTTGTCCATGATCGCACCGAAGGGACACTGATATACGCAAGCGCCGCACTGGATACACTTATCGTTATCGATGGTTGCCGCCTTCTCCTCGTTCATAGAGATCGCCTTTACCTTACAAGCATTCTGGCAAGGACGCTTGCGGCCTACGATCGCGGTATAAGGACAAACCTTAGCGCACGCGCCGCACTCCTTACACTTGGACTTGTCGATTTGTGCCACGTGGTTGCTGTCAAACGAGATGGCGCCGAACTTACAAACGTCCTCACATCTGTGAGCCAGACATCCGCGGCAGGCGTTGGTAACCTCGTATCCACCAACGGGACACTCGTCACACGCGATATCGATAACCTCAATGACGTTGGGATTGTTCTTGTCACCGCCCATAGCGATCTTTACACGCTCGCTAAGGATCGCTCTTTCCTTGTAAACACAGCAACGCATCGTAGGCTCTTTGCCGGGGATGAGCATCTTGGGGATATCCATAATATTGTCAAGAAGCTTGTCATCCCACGCAAGTCTTGCGACCTCGCGAAGAACCTTATACTTCAAGTGCTGTACTTTTGTATCAAATTTACGCATAGTTTCCTCCATTAGAAATAACTTACTTTAATTCGCTTACCCATCTTTTTGAGACAGCCGGAAAGCTCCTCAACCAGATTCATTTTGATATTGAAATTAATGGGAAGGTCGGGGTTCTGGTGGGCAGGGTTGATCGCACGACCCACGTAGAAATTGATGTCTGTCGCCTCTTCAAACAGAAGTCTGCTGATGAGGGATGCGCCGTCCTTCTTGAAATTCCAATCCTCATAAAGCGCATTGTCTCCAAGGTAGTCCTTGGCATACTGGATCACCTTGTTCATTGTGATAACACCCTCGGTAACGAGGTCCACGCCCTCAATGGTCGCAATGGGGGGAACGTCGCTACGCTCGAAGGTAAGGCTGGCCTTGACGGGCTTGCCCAGATATTTTGCCGCGATAGACGAGGTCGTACCGCCGCAAATGATGTGCTTGCCTTCCTTGGAGAAGAACAGCGCCATCATGCGATTGGCATCGTCTCTATTGGAGGGCGGGCCGAAGAGAATGTTCATCGGCTCTCTTTTTCTGATCTTCACGACGCACGCCGTGGTATCGTCACCCGGCTTGCGATCGTACAGTCTGTCACATTCATCAACCAGCATCGTGGAAAGATTCTTCGCGGTATATCCACCGGCAACAAGAGCCTGCATATAGCCTGCGATCTCGTCGCGGCGCCAACCGAAGTTGTACTTACCGCCCATTCCCGCGTGGGGACAGCCGTCGCTCATTGCAATGAACACGTCGTCCTCCTGCAGACGGATGGTGGATTTATAGATCTTCTTTCCGCCGATATTCATTTCGGTCTTGGGATAATCGTACACGGCGTAATCGCGGATCACGATCACGTGAGGATTATCGTACTGAATGATCTCGGCCAGCTCGTTGTCCAGAAGATGAATGATGGTAAACGTGGAATACGCCACGCCTCGCACCGAGCACACGGGAAGGGTTGCGGCAATGGTGGAAACGCACTCCTCAATGGGGAGTCCCGCCGCCATCATAGTGGAGATGATCTTGGAGGTCAGGGTGGAAAGGATGCTTGCCTTAACGCCCGAGCCAAGACCGTCTGCCAGCACGATCACGGTGGAATTTTCGTTTTCCTCGACCACGTCCACGTGGTCACCGCAAAGCTCTTCGCCTACGTGATTGATGCTTTTATATCCAATATCCGCACACAAATCATTCATCGCCGAGAGACTCCTTCAATTTCGTCAGAGCGATCTTGGTCTCGGCCGCAGTCTCACCGAGAAGGGACGCGATCTCCTGAACGATTCGCATCTGCTTCTCAACAACGGTATCCGCAACCTCGACGGTGTGCTTATTGATTCTTGCTTTCTTTTCGCGATCGGCTTCCTCGTCGGTGATATCGCGCATAATGCCGATCAGCATACGGGAGTCGGCGTCGTAAACCACCGTCTGCTCCACGTACTTCTTATACTCGGCAAGGTAGGTGCGCTGATCGCGAACCGTTCTGCCGGTGTTCTTGACCTGAAGGAACACGGTAGGATCGAGAATACGAACCACCGGCTCACCCAGCACGTCGGAAGCCGCACGGATATTCATGATCTTTCTTGCGGCATTGTTCAGCTGCTGAACCTCAAGATTCTCGTTAAGCACCAGAAGTCCGTTGGGGTTATTCTCAACGATGGTATCCGAGAAGCTCTCCGCCTTGTCCTTAAGGAAGGGCAAGCACATAGAGATCTCTGCCTTACCCTGGATAACGGCAATCGCCTTATCACGGCAGGAGTTATATCCGCAGGTACCGCAGTTCAGCTCGTCGGAGGGCTTGAACTTGCCCATCTGGCGAAGTACTGCCATAATCTCGTTCTCGCTGGGATCGGCAAGCTTGTGCTCGATCTCGGAGAAGTTCTTGCGAAGCTCTGCCGCAGGGGGCTGGGTCACGTCGAAGTCGCGCTGACCCGCGTAGCTTGCTACGTGCATATAGTCGCCCACAAGAGGCTTCTGGGTACGGTTCATAGCGGGACCGCCGATACAGCTTCCGACACAAGCCGACATCTCGATGAAGCACTTATGGATCTTTCCGCTTGCGATATCGCGGAGCGCGGTCATACAGTTCTCCACACCGTCAAGGGCAAGATAGGTATAACCGGGTGTATCCTGTGCCATAGTCTTCAGCACGCCACCCGTCGTGGGGAAGAAGCGCGCGCGGCTATTCTCATCCGCATCGGTCTCGTTAGCGATCTCAATGCGCTCTGCACGAAGCATAGTATCCAGCTCTTCAAAGGTAAGTACTGCATCCACGATGCCCTCGTAATACTCCGCCTCATCCTTCTTTGCCACGCAGGGACCGATGAAGACGGTCTTGGCATTCGGGATACGCTTCTTGATGTCGCTGCAGTGTGCCTGCATAGGAGACATTACGTTGGCAAGATAACCGAGGCACTCGGGAAAACGCTTCTGGATCAGAAGGTTGATGGAGTGACAGCAGGAGGTGATGATGATATCGCGCTCCTCCTCCTCGATCAATCTTTCATATTCATTTTTTACGATGGTCGCGCCGATAGCGGTCTCCTCAACGGCAGAAAAGCCGAGCTGCATAAGAGCACGGCGCATAGCCTCGATACCGATTCCGTCATAGTTGGCAACGAAGGAAGGTGCAAGGCTGACGACCACGGGATCGCCCGACTGAAGAAACACGCGGGTCTTCTCGATGCCGTCTGCGATCTCCTTGGCGTTCTGGGGGCACTGTACCACACAGTTACCGCAAAGAATGCACTCGTTGCCGATAATGTGCGCCTGGTTGCCGGAGAAGCGGATGGCCTTGACAGGACACTTTCTTACGCAACGGAAGCAGGACTTACAGTTGGATTTTTTCAGAGTCAAGCAGTTTGCCATATCCGTCACTTCCCTTCTCTTTCGATCACGTCAAGGATATTTTCGCGGAAGAACTCTCTGAAGTTCTCACGGGTAATACCCACGTGTACGTCATCGTTCACCTGAACGGTAACGCCGACACGGTTACACTTGCCAATGCAGAAGCTGCCGGAAAGCACAACCTCGTCTTCAATATGATGCTCGGCTACCGCCGCCTCAAGAAGCTCTACGATCTCCTGAGAGCCCTTCAGATGGCAGGACGAGCCGACACAGATCTGAACGAACAGCATATCTTATACCTTTGCCAGAACCGCATTGGCGAAGAACTCGCCAACCGTATCGGGGGTTACCGAATAGAACGCATCGTTTACCGTTACGCAAACGCCCTGCTGGCACTGACCCATACAGAAGGTGCCGCCAAGCTCTACCTTTTCGCCAAGATCCTTCTCTGCGATCAAAGCCTGAAGCTGCTCAACCACGCTGCGAGAACCCTTGATGTGGCAGGAGCTTCCGATACAAACCGTAATTTTAAGCATTTTCTTTTCCTCACCTTTTTCTAAAATTTTTCCGGGACGGTGCGGCCTTACCACACCGTCCGATAATTGATTCCTTACTGATAGTCAAATACGCTGACCCAATTGTTAAGAAGCTCGCGCTCCTTTTCGTTGCCCTTCACAGACTGGGAAGCGGCTACGATGGGCATCCACTTCTGCACGTACTGCTTGGCGGTGCCGCTCTTCCGGCAGAAGGTGTCAAGGTACATCTCTGCCTCCTCGTTCTGTCCCTTCAGACAGAACAGAAGGTAGGTGCGTGCCACGTCTGCGGAAGCATTACCCTGGGTTACGTGGGACCAGTCGAGAATATAGGGGGTGCCGTCCTCGGCGATGATCACGTTGGAGGGGTTGAAATCACCGTGGCAGATCTTGTTATGCTTGGGCATACCCTCAAGACGGGTATGAAGATCGTAACGAGTGGTAGCGTCAAGATCGGTCTCTGCGATCTTGCGGCTCATCTTGTCCTTCAGCTTGTTCAGCTGAGGGCTGGTCTTGCTGTGGATCTGCATCTGCAGGTCAACAAGAAGGTTGATATACTCGTCCTTCTTCTCGCCCTCGGTATCCTCCTCCATCAGCTGTGCCAGGGTCTTGCCCTTGATGTGCTCGGAGACGATGGCCCATTTGCCGTCGATCATAGCAACCTCGACGATCTTGGGAATGTTCAGTCCCGTCTCTTCGATTCTTGCCTGGTTCAGCGCCTCGTTAAGCACGTCGGCCTTGGAATACTCTGTGCCGAAGATCTTAACCACCTGATCGCCGTCGCGATAGAGGGTCTTACTATTTCTTACTGCAATAATTCTGTCAAGCTTCATTCTTATGTCCTCCTTCAATTACGCCTTCTTGCTCTTGCTGTAGGGAGCCTTGATGGGGTCGGGGGTTGCAACGTCAAGATCGGTTGCGGGCATTGCGGGCTCTGTGAAGTGGTTGCCGTAGTATGCGTTAAGGTACATCTGCTTCAGCTCGCTCATAAGAGGATAACGGGGATTTGCGCCCGTGCACTGATCGTCAAATGCCTGTTCTACCATATCGTCAAGACGCGCCAGGAAGTCAGCCTCGTCGATGCCGTAATCCTTGATGGTCTTCTTGATGCCAACCTTTTCCTTGAGCTCGTTGATGGCCTTGATCAGGTTCTCAAGCTTCTCTTCCTCGGTCTTGCCGCCAAGTCCGAGGGCATCGGCGATCTCGGCATAACGGGCGAGGGTGTGAGGATGGTCGTACTGGGAGAAGGTACCCATCTTTACGGGTGCCTCGCTTGCATTGAAGCGGATAACCTCCTCGATCATCAGCGCGTTTGCAACGCCGTGAGGCAGGTGATGGAATGCGCCCAGCTTATGTGCCATAGAATGGCAGATACCAAGGAACGCGTTTGCGAATGCCATACCTGCGATGGTTGCGGCATTGGCCATCTTCTCTCTTGCCTCAACGTCGGTCTGTCCGTTCTCGTAAGCACGGGGAAGGAACTTGAAGACGTTCTTCAGAGACTGAAGCGCAAGGCCGTCGGTATAGTCGGTGGCAAGCATTGCCACGTAAGCCTCGATCGCGTGGGTAACGGCGTCGATACCCGATGCGGCCGTAAGTCCACGGGGAGCAGACATATGGAAATCGGTATCGATGATCGCCATATTGGGAAGAAGCTCATAGTCAGCCAAAGGATACTTTACGCCGGTCTTCTCGTCGGTAATAACGGCAAAGGGAGTAACCTCGGATCCCGTACCTGCGGAGGTGGGGATGGCGATGAAGTATGCCTTCTCGCCCATCTTGGGGAAGGTATAGACTCTCTTACGGATATCAATGAAGCGCATTGCCATATCCATAAAGTCTGCCTCGGGATGCTCGTAAAGAACCCACATGATCTTGGCCGCATCCATAGCGGAGCCGCCGCCGAGTGCGATGATGGTGTCGGGCCGGAAGGCTCTCATCTGAGCGGCGCCCTCGGTCGCGTTGGCAAGAGTGGGATCGGGCTGAACGTTAAAGAAGGTGGTGTGCTGAATACCCATCTCGTCCAGCTTATCGGTGATCGGCCCCGTGTAGCCGTTCTGATACAGGAAGGTATCGGTAACGATGAATGCCTTCTTTGCGCCTCTTACGGTGCGAAGCTCGTCAAGGGCTACGGGGAGGCATCCCTTCTTAATATAAATCTTTTCGGGTGCTCTGAACCAAAGCATATTCTCTCTCCTCATAGCTACAGTCTTGATATTCAGAAGGTGCTTCACACCTACGTTCTCGGATACGCTGTTACCGCCCCAAGAGCCGCATCCCAGGGTAAGGGAGGGCGCAAGCTTGAAGTTGTAAAGGTCTCCGATACCGCCGTGTGCGGAGGGAGTGTTTACGAGGATACGGCAGGTTCTCATTCTTGCGGCATATGCGGCAAGCTTTTCCTTCTCCGTGGTCTCGTTGATATACAGCGAAGAGGTGTGACCGAAGCCGCCGTCCTCTACCAGCTTGTCCGCCTTGTCAAGTGCCTCCTCAAAGGTCTTGACGCGGTACATAGCAAGTACGGGAGAAAGCTTCTCGTGAGCAAACTCCTCGGAAAGCTCAACGCTCTCTACCTCGCCGATCAGGATCTTGGTTCCTTCGGGAACGTCGACGCCTGCGAGAGTCGCGATTTTATGTGCGCTCTGACCAACGATCTTGGCGTTCAGCGCACCGTTGATGATGATGGTCTTACGAACCTTTTCGGTCTCCGCGGGGGTAAGGAAATAACAGCCTCTTGCCGCGAACTCTGCCTTAACGGCGGTGTAGACGGAATCCAGAACGATAACCGACTGCTCGGAAGCACAGATCATACCGTTATCGAAGGTCTTGGAGTGAATGATAGAGCTTACGGCCAGAAGGATATCCGCACTCTCGTCAATAATGGCGGGGGTGTTACCGGCGCCAACGCCAAGAGCGGGCTTACCGCTGGAGTATGCGGCCTTTACCATGCCGGGACCACCGGTAGCAAGGATAATATCCGCTTCTCTCATAACCGTGTTGGTCATCTCAAGAGAAGGAATATCGATCCAGTCGATGATGCCCTCGGGAGCACCTGCGGCAACGGCGGCCTCCAGGATCAGCTTAGCCGCGGCGATGGTCGCATTCTTTGCTCTGGGGTGAGGGCTGATAATAATAGCATTGCGGGTCTTAAGAGCCAGAAGGCACTTGAAGATCGCGGTAGACGTGGGGTTGGTGGTGGGGATAACGGCGGCAACGACACCGATGGGCTCGGCGATCTTCTGAATGCCAAAGGCCTTATCCTCTTCAATTACGCCGCAGGTCTTGGTTTCCTTATAGGCGTTATAAATATATTCTGCGGCATAGTGATTCTTGATCACCTTGTCCTCTACGATGCCCATTCCGGTCTCCTCGACCGCAAGCTTCGCAAGAGAGATTCTTGCCTTATCGGCAGCCGATGCCGCCGCCAGGAAAATCTTATCTACCTGTTCCTGGGTGTAGGTTGCGAAAAGCTTCTGCGCCGCTCTTACACGGGTAAGAGCCTCCTGCAGCTTCTCAACGCTATCTATGATCTCATACGTCTTGTTTTCCATTTTATATATCCTCCATATTATTTACTCATTTGATTGTTCAAGTGTGCCAACGACAAAGCAAGATTCTCTTGCTTCAAAAGAACGCCCGCCGGCACCCTCAGTGCGCAAGGCGCAAAATTCCAGATGGCGGTAATTCCGCTTTCGACCAGTCTGTCGCAGACCTCCTGCGCAGATCCCTGCCCTACGGTAATGATGCCCAGCCTCACGCCGTTATCCTTACAATATTCGGTAAGCGCTCCGATGGGAAGAATATGCCGCCGCTGAAGTCCCGTCTCTAAAATTTGCTCGTTACAATCAAATCCCGCGACGATCCGCACACCGAATGATTCAAAGCCGTCATAGTCGAGAAGCGCTCTGCCGAGCTTTCCCGCGCCTACCAAAACCGCGTTTGTCAGATTGTCGTGTCCAAGATGTCGCTCAATGTCAAGAATCAGCTGCTCGGTCTCATAACCAATTTTAGGCTTACCCGCGCCGCTGACTGCCGCAAGATCCTTTCGGACCTGCACGTCGCCCAGCGCCAAGCCTTTGGCAATGGCCGTTGCCGATATATTTTTTCGTTTTGTCTCCGCAAGCCCCCGAAGATATTGCAAATACCCGGGAAGCCGCCCCAGTGTGGCCTTGGGGATGGTATATCCGTTCATATTCCCCCTCCTTTCGCCTCATTGTTAACATTTTAACACACTTTTCTGTGTTTGGGAATTATCAAAATGTTATATCCGTGTTATGCATATCGATATATGGCATATCAATATAAAAAAGCTACACGAAAAAGACACCCCGGAGGGCTGATAAAAGGAAAGACCCGAACACAACGTGTCCGGGTCTGGAGCTGGTAATCGGAATCGAACCGATGACCTCGTCATTACCAATGACGTGCTCTACCGACTGAGCCATACCAGCAAATAGTGGCGGAGAGAGAGGGATTCGAACCCTCGTAAGGGTATTAGCCTTAACACGATTTCCAGTCGTGCGCCTTAGACCAGCTCAGCCATCTCTCCGTGCTTGCGACTTCGTTATTATATCACATCAAAAATAAAAAGTCAACCCCTTTTTGAAAAAAATTTTATATTTTTTCTTTTTGTTGAAAACATAGTATTTTTGCCGAAAAATGCCGTTTTCCCATCGTCATTCCACCTTATTTTCGCCTCTGTTTTTGTTCATTTTGTCGAATTTCCGTCTTCTCTATCCCCATCCTCCAGCTGCGGAATAAACTGCCTTGCCAATTTCCCCTTTCCTTTTTCTTTCACAAAGAAATATCCGATCACGCTGAATACAAAAGCACCGACAAAATTCACCAGCAGATCCTTCATCGTATCAAAAAGCCCGATATCAAGATACGCCGGCAGCGCCACGTCTCCTTCCCCGCTCCGAACGGTCACGCCGGTGATATTTTCCACGGGAATCACAGTGTTGGTCTTCTCCTCGTCCAGCATCACAGTATAAATATCGGTAACGTAGGTATCCTTCTGCATATCGGTATGAAGCAGCATATCCGCGCCGAATTCAAAAAACTCCCACAGTACGCCCACCGTCATGGAAAAGCAAAAGGCGACTAAAGCCAGATACAAGGGAGACAACTGAAATTTGATATTTCCGTCCCGATTGATCATATCCAGAAGCGCAAAGCCGAAGGCAGCAAACATAAAGCCGTTCACGGTATGAAGCACGGTATCCCAATGCGGGATCCTTTGATAGTAGCAATTGATCTCCCCCAGAATCTCCGCCGAAAAGATAAAAACAAGAACTACGCCTTCAAAAAATCGAGGAAGACGGAGTCGAAAATTCTTCTCCACCATAGCAGGGATCATAAAAAGCGCCAAGGTCAAAAGGCAGACCAGCACGTTAAAGAGCTCACCGCGCCAAAAGGAGCGTACCAGTGTAATCGTGACAAGCCCGTTCAGAAAAATGTATAGCGTTCGTATGGCGATCCCCTTGGAGCGCACGTGTGCCTTCATTTCGTCCATATTGGGAAGCATGGATTTTCGTTTCATTTTCTTCTTTACACCTCCGACGTCGCGAACTTCCCTTTTTCCTCATTGTAGTCCTTATTGCCCTTCCCTTCAAGTCGTTTGCTTGAACGATCTGTTGCCAATCTGTAAACCGTGCTTCTCTTGACAAACGAAGTGCTTTATGATATGATAGCCTTGAACAAATATCGCGCGCGATACTCTTTATTATGTCTCTTGCAAAGAGAAATTATGCAACGCGCAGAAAAGAGGAGCTCATATGGCAAACAGCATTTTACCCGGACTTGGCTTCCACCACATTGGCCTTAAGGCCGCTGATTTTGAAAAATCGCAGAAATTCTACGAGGCACTTGGTCTATGCGAGATCGTTCGCTGGGGCGAGGGTGAAAAAGAGATTATTATGTACGATATCGGTGACGGCGGCCGCATTGAGCTTTTCGCAAACGGCGGCGACGAGTTTGCCGAGTGCGGCAAGTGGGTACATTTCGCTATGTGCGTAGACGACGTGGAGCACGCCTACGAGGTGGCTCTCGCGGCAGGCGCCACGCCTCACATCGCTCCCAAGGTAGTTCCCCTGGATTCCAAGCCTGAGAAGATCAGCATCAACATTGCGTTTGTAAAGGGACCCGACGGCGAGCAGATCGAGTTTTTCAAAGAGGTATAAAGAAAACGGCTTCGGTATCACCGAAGCCGTTTATTATTGCGATCAGTCGAGCTTTTCGCCGTTGAAGATCTTAACCATCTCTTCTGCCTTGGTCAAGGAAATAGGAACCAGGAGGCAGTTTCCGTTTACGTACTCGGAATCCTGGATGTCCTCAAAGAAGCCCTGAAGAGTTGCGCTCTCGGACAGTGCCGCTTCCATATCCTTGTCGGAGGCAAATTCAAGAACCAGCGCATATACGTCAATACCGAAAAGGCCGTCGGTCTTAAAGAGATGCGCCGTGCAGGAGATATCACCCTCCTCAAGCTCTGCGGTGATCATTCGGGCAGTTCCCTCGGAATCGGGATCCTCCACGTATACGTAGCCGTTCTTTTCGAAGTTCGTCTTGATGCCGCCGAAGCTGGAACAAGCCACGAGGGAAAGAACCGTTGCCGCAAGAAGGGCGACTGCGATAATTCTCAAAAACTTTTTCATCTTTTATGTCTCCTTATCTGAGAAATTGTCTTTCGACACTTACATTATATCGTAGAAATTCGGCTTTGTCAACGGATTTTTGAAAAAAGTGCACGGCATTTTGCCGTGCACTTTTTTATTCAACGAATGCCGTATTTTTCGATGATGTAATCCATATCCTTGTCGCCGCGACCGGACAGGTTAATAAGAACCGATCCCTTACCCATAGTCTTGGCAAGCTTCATACCGTAAGCCACGGCGTGAGCACTCTCGATAGCGGGAATGATACCCTCAAGGCGGGACAGAGCGAAGAATGCGTCGATGGTCTCGTCGTCCGAGATCACGTCGTACTTAACGCGACCAAGGTCGTGAAGGAAGGCGTGCTCGGGTCCGGAGGAAGGATAGTCAAGACCGCTTGCTACCGAGTAAACGGGAGCGGGCTCGCCGTTTTCGTCCTTCAGCATAATACTGTTGAAGCCGTGCATAATGCCCTCGGTTCCGTACTTCAGGCTTGCGGCGTGGTCGCCAAGCTTGGGACCCTTACCAAGGGGCTCGATACCGAAGATCTCAACGGGATCGTTGAGGAAGCCCGAGAAGAGACCCATTGCGTTGGATCCACCGCCCACGCAGGCAACGATAGCGTCGGGAAGCTCACCCGTCATGCCAATAAACTGCTCTCTTGCCCCAATGCCCACAACGCTCTGGAAGTCGCGCACCATCATAGGGAACGGATGGGGACCGAGAACCGAGCCGATGCAGTAGATAGCGTCCTTGTATTCCTTGGCGTACGCCTCAAAGGCGGCGTCAACCGCTTCCTTAAGAGTGGCAAGACCGTGAGTAACCTCGATCACGTTTGCGCCAAGGATCTTCATTCTTGCTACGTTGGGCGCCTGCTTCTTGATGTCCACAGAGCCCATATAGATATCGCACTCAAGACCGAAGTAGGCCGCCGCGGTGGCAAGTGCCACGCCGTGCTGACCTGCGCCCGTCTCGGCGATCACCTTCTTCTTACCCATGTACTTGGCAAGAAGTGCCTCGCCCATACAGTGGTTCAGCTTGTGCGCGCCCGAATGGTTCAGATCCTCACGCTTGACGTAAAGCTGAACGTTGCCAAGGCTATTCGAAAGTCTCTCAAGATGGGAAATGGGAGTGGGTCTGCCCTGGAACTCCTTGCGGATGCGGCGAAGCTCTGCGATGAACTTGCGGGACTTGCAAATGGTGAAATATGCCTCGGTGATCTCCTCCATGGCCTTCTTCAGCTCGGGAGCGATATACGCGCCGCCGTATTTTCCGAAAAATCCGTTTTCATCGGGATAATGCTTAAAGTACGTTTCAAAATCGATTCCGTTAAAGTTCATATTCTTAACCTCCAAATAAACAAAAAGCCCCGTCCCACATGGGACAGGACGAGTTCCTGCGATGCCACCCAAATTGACGCTTGCGCGCCCACCTCTGTGCACACTGTCATGTGCCGCGCAGATAACGGTGCGCCTCCGTCGGTTACTACTTGCCTTGCGGCTTTCGACCGCCCTCATAAGTCCATTCGTCATCACTCGAATACCGCACTCCCACCGCCGGCGGCTCTCTTGGAAACATCATAATGAGTACTACTCTTAATCACGGGTTTTTCTTGATGTTAGTATTATAATACTCTTCCCTGTCCTTGTCAATAGGTTTGTAAAATTTTCATATAAAAAACAAAAAGCGCATACCCTATTGGGTATGCTCTTCTTGCGGGATCATAGAATGCAATTGCAACCTGAAACATCAAATTATTTAGTTTTTATGCAATTGCACAAACCTTCAATGCTATCGCGATAAAATTCCGTTTCGGTTGACTCCCCATAAAATTTGCGATATAAGTTCTCAAGCAGCTCTACCATCTCAAACTTTTGAAAAGGATAAACAATCTCATCAAGCACGGGGCCGATAAAATCAAACTGTTCCTTTGATATCTGCGACAAATATTGCATGGTTGTATCATAATCTCGCTGCAATTTCTTTAAGGTTACCAGCGTAAACATACTCCATGCACCGTTACTTTCCTGATCCTGCTCAATCCACGTCGCAATTTCTTGATTTAAGGATGCTACGGTAATGGGTTCATTTTTTCTCGACATAATTTCGCTCCCTCTTTGGATTATTTCATATACTCTGAAAGGTCAAGCTCCTCTTGTTATACTGGATTTGCCTTGCATCTTGAGGACGAGCCATTTTTTCTTTTGCGGTTTTAGGCGAATTTCTCACCTCAATGCAATGTTTTGGCTTTTGGGAATGATTATATACCCATTGGTCTATAAACTTTCACATTTTCATTATATCACCTTCTTATTTTTTTGTCAACCATTTCAGGCTGCACCTATATTTTATCATAGTCAAACCAAGAATAATAGCCTACAATCGCAACCGATCATTGTATAGTGGTGCTTCACTTTTTGAAGCGGCATAAGGGACTCGGTCTCGCTGCGGCTCGGTCGGGGTTCGGCTCTGAACGTCCCCCGGACGTTCATTCACTCCCGAACCCCTCGAGTCCCTTCCACATCAAAATACAAAAAGCGCACACCCTGTTGGGTATGCGCTTTTTGTGGCGCGGCGTAAGGGACTCGAACCCCTGACCTTCTGGTTCGTAGCCAGACACTCTATCCAGCTGAGCTAACGCCGCACGCTGTACGTTTTTTCGTACTTGCACAGTATATCACTTTTCTCATTGTTTGTCAATAGGGTTTTGAAAAAAATTTTTAAGTTTTTCAAAAAAGTGGGCGCCGAAATTCGGCGCCCACAAAAAATTTTAGTTATTATAGCTGGAGGAAGTATCGGAAATAACCGAAACGGTATTCTCCTTACGTCTGGAGTTCTTTACACGCTCCATAAGCTCGCCGTAGAATGCCTGCTCATCCTCTGCGGAAAGAGGAAGGGTTACGGCTCTGTTCTGCCAGCAGGACAGGTGCATTGCATTGGAAAGAGAAAGTCCGAAGATACCCTCATGGCCGTCTGCAACGAGAGGCTCGCCACGAAGAACTGCTCCTGCAAATGCATTGAATACGCCTGCATGCTGAAGATTCTCGCCATCGGTCTCTACGTCAATAACGGTTGCCTTGGGGGTGCCGAATGCCTTGGTATTCACCTTGGTAAACTCGGACTCGGGCATATCCAGCTTCCACATAGTAAGAGTCTTTGCATCATCGCAAACCAGCTTACCGCCGTCGCAGGTGATCTCGAAGCGGTTGGTTCCGGGAGCATCGCCGGTGGTGGTGATGAAGGTACCGGTTGCGCCGTTCTCGTACTCAGCAAATACGGTTACGTCGTCCTCAACCTCGATATCGTGCCACTTACCGAACTTCAGCTTAGCCTCGATCGTCTTGGGCATACCGCAGATCCACTGCCAAAGGTCAAGGTTGTGGGGGCACTGGTTCAGAAGAACGCCGCCGCCTTCTCCGCTCCAGGTTGCACGCCAAGCACCGGAATCATAGTAATACTGGGGTCTGTACCAGTTGGTGAAGATCCAGCTGGTTCTCTTGATCTCGCCAAGCTCACCGCTCTCCATGATCTCCTTCATCTTGCGGAACACGTGGTTGGTTCTCTGGTTAAACATCATACCGAACACAAGGTTGGGATACTTCTTTGCCTCCTCCATCATTTCGCGAACCTGAAGGGTATATACGCCCGCAGGCTTCTCGCTGATGGCATGAAGACCGTGACGGAATGCCTCAATTACGTACTTGGGGTGATCGTAGTGAGGAACGGCAACGATAACCGAGTCACAGGTGCCGGACTCCATCATAGCAATAGCATCGTCGAAATAAGCGATCTCGGGAAGATCAGCGTTCTTCTCCTTTGCTTCCTCATAGATCTTCTTTGCATTCTCAAGCTTTACGGGATCGATATCGGCAACTGCGGTAACGTCGATCTCAGGGCACTTGCCTGCAAAAATAGTCTTCATATGGCCGGTACCCATGTTACCAACGCCAATAATACCAAGCTTTACTTTTTTCATATCCGTATTTCCTTTCAAAAAATTACTTCAGGCCGTATCTTGTGGTAAGGAACTCGTAGCTTCTCTTCATTGCGTCAAAGGGATCTGCGCCATAGCAGTCGTCAAGCTCAACGAAGCCGTACTCAACGCCGGACTCAAGGCAAGCCTCGATGATAGCGTCGTAGTTCATATTACCCTCGCCGATAGCGGCAATACGCTGATCGCGCTTAGGCCACTTCTCGCCCTC
>JAZLBM010000046.1:0-3542 GCA_045613705.1 Eubacteriales bacterium
AAAATCACGCCGTCTTGTTTGCGGTCTCAATATAAGCCTCCCTCCGAGAGGGAGGTGGCGCCGCAAGGCGACGGAAGGAGCCTGCGATACAATCGGGAAGCACTCGCCATATCAAGGCGCACAAGGGTTTGTTTCGCGTGCTCCTCCACCCACTCCGTGGGAGCCCCCTCCCGGAGGGAGCCTTTAAAATCTCGCCATGAAGACACCGACAAATCAAAATTTAAAACCATATCACAAACGAACGCTACTATTTTCAGGAGGTCAATATGACTGTCAGAGAAGCTTTTGAAAATTTATATCACCGCGCGCCGCAGGACGTGGCCTTCACCCCCTATCGCGTGTGTCCCCTTGGTGCACACGTGGATCATCAGCTGGGCAAGATCACGGGCTTTGCCATCGACAAGGGTATCCATATGGCCTACGGACCCAAGCAAAACGGCGTTGTGGAGCTCTCCTCTTTGCAGTTTGAGGGACGCGCCCAGTGGCACGTTTCGGGAACTCCCAAGCACAAGCAGGACGACTGGGCCGACCATCTGCGCGGTGCCACCATCGCTCTTGAGCGCCGCTATCCGCTTCGCACGGGTCTTTGCGCCGTCCTTTCGGGCGAGCTTCCCATCGGCGGACTTTCCTCCTCTGCGGCGGTGATCATCACCTTCCTGTCCGCGCTGGCATCGGTCAACGGCATCACCCTTTCGGCCGAGGAAATGATCGCCATCGCTCTTGAAGCGGAAAACAAATACGTGGGCGTGGCCTGCGGCAAGCTGGATCAGTCCTGTGAGGTCTACTGCCGCCGCGACCATCTGCTCTTTATGGATATGAAGGACGGCTCCTACGAGCGCATCCCCGCGCCCGACAATATGAAGCCCTACAAGATCGCCATTTTCTTCAGCGGTCTTGAGCGCTCCCTGGCAAGCTCCAAATTCAATATGCGCGTGGACGAGTGCCGTGCCGCCGCCTACGCCCTTCTGGCCTTTGCGGGTATGGAGTACGGCAAGGTGGCAGAGACCAGCCTTCGCGACGTACCCCGTGAGATCTACGATCGTTACCGCGACCGTCTTCCCGACACCTGGCGTCGCCGTGCTGACCACTATTTTGCCGAGATGGAGCGCGTGGAGCTGGGCGCCGAGGCGTGGAGACGGGGCGATATCGAGGCATTTGGCAAGCAGATCTTCAACAGCGGACACTCTTCCATTTATAAATACGAAACGGGCTCCGACGAGCTGAAGGCGCTGTACGAGATCATGCTGGAGACCGACGGTATCTACGGCGGTCGCTTCTCGGGCGCAGGCTACAAGGGCTGCTGTATGGCGATCATTGACCCCGCCCTTGAGGCGTCTATCGAAAAGACCGTTACCGAGCGGTACCTCGCCGCCTTCCCCCACCTTGCGGGCAAATTCTCGGTGCATTTTTGCAATACTGCTGACGGAGTGAACTTATGAAATGCTTGATCCTTGCGGCGGGCTATGCGACCCGTCTGTACCCCTTGACGGAAAATTTCCCCAAGCCCCTTCTTACGGTGGGCGACAAGACCATCCTTGACTGGTTGGTGGACGATATCGACACCGCAGGGCTTTGCGACGAATACGTGGTCATTTCCAACCACAAGTTTGCCCACCACTTTGAGGCGTGGGCGGCCACCAAGACCCAGAAGATCACGGTGGTAGACGACGGCACCGAGTCCAACGAGACCCGTCTTGGCGCGGTGCGCGACATTCAGTTTGCCATCGATGCGCTGAAGCTTGACGACGATATGCTGGTCATCGCAGGCGACAACGTGCTGGACTTCAGCCTGACCCGCTTCGTGGCGTATGCCCGCGACAAGCAGGCGTCGGCCATTATGCGCTACTACGAGCCCCGTGTGGAGAAGCTCCGCAAGTGCGGCGTGCTTGAGATCGACGACACCGACCGCGTTCTTCATATGGAGGAAAAGCCCGCGGAGCCTCGCTCCAGCTGGTGCTGTCCCCCCTTCTACTACTATACCAAGAAGGATGCGTCTCTTGTGGCCGAGGGGATTGCCGCAGGATGCGGTACCGACGCCCCCGGCAGCTACGTGGCGTGGCTTTCGGGCAAGACCCCCGTGTACGCGATGGAGATGCCCGGTCGCCGCTATGATATCGGCAACCTGGAAAGCTACGAGCAAGTAAAAAAGGAGTACAAGGGCATATGCTGACACCCAACGTTGATTTGAGAAACAAAACGGTTATGGTAACGGGCGCCGCCGGCTTTATCGGAGCCAATCTTGTCACCGAGCTGCTTTCTACCGTTTCCCCCATCCACGTCATCGGCGTGGACAATATGAACGATTATTACGACGTTTCCATCAAGGATTACCGTCTTGAAAAGATCGAGGCGCTGGCTTCGACCAAGCCCGAGAGCAAATTCACTATGGTGAAGGGAAGCATCGCCGACCGCGCCCTTATGGACGGCCTCTTCGACGAGCATCGCCCCGCGGTGGTCGTAAACCTTGCGGCACAGGCGGGCGTGCGCTATTCCATCACCAATCCCGACGTGTATATTGAGTCCAATATCATCGGATTCTACAATATTCTTGAGGCCTGCCGCGCCTATCCCGTAGAGCATCTGGTCTACGCCTCCTCCTCCTCGGTCTACGGCTCCAACAAGAAGATCCCCTACGCCACCGAGGACAAGGTGGACAACCCCGTCAGCCTCTATTCGGCTACAAAAAAGTCCAACGAGCTGATGGCGCACGCCTATTCCAAGCTCTATAACATCCCCCCCACGGGTCTGCGCTTCTTCACGGTCTACGGCCCCGCAGGTCGCCCCGATATGGCCTATTTCGGCTTTACCAACAAGCTCCTTCGCGGCGAGACCATCGAGATCTTCAATTTCGGTAATTGCAAGCGCGATTTCACCTACGTGGACGACATCGTCACGGGTGTGAAGCACGTGATGCAGAACGCCCCCGAGAAGCAGAACGGCGAGGATGGACTGCCTCTGCCCCCCTATCGCGTATATAATATCGGTAACAATAGCCCCGAAAATCTCCTGGATTTCGTGGATATCCTTCAGCAGGAGCTGGTTCGTGCAGGTGTTCTGCCCGCTGATTACGATTTTGAGGCGCACAAGAGGCTGGTGCCTATGCAGGCAGGCGACGTGCCCGTGACCTATGCCGACACCTCGGCGCTGGAGCGCGACTTCGGCTTCAAGCCCTCTACCTCTCTCCGCGACGGCCTCCGCGCCTTCGCCGAGTGGTACCGAGAATTTTATCAGACAAAATAAAGATGAAAAATTGATGTTTGTCGGCGAATTTGAACTTTTTAAAGCCTTCTCTAAGATAGAGAAGGTGGCGGCGAAGCCGACGGATGAGTGTGCGCCTAATGCGGTCGTGATAAGACCTCGCACCCTCATCACCCGCTGCGCGGGAGCTTCCCCATCTTGGGGAAGCCTTTAAAATCTCGCCGTCTTGTTTGCGGTCGCAATATAAGCCTCCCTCCGAGAGGGAGGTGGCGCCGCAAGGCGACGGAAGGAGCCTGCGATACAACCGGAAAGCACTTGTCATATCAAGGCGCACAAGGGTTTGT
>JAZLBM010000047.1:0-14666 GCA_045613705.1 Eubacteriales bacterium
TCCACAAATCCCCCGCAAGGAGCGCCGCGCCCCCGTGAAAGTGGCTACAATCCAATTTTCCGGGCGATCTGTGATTCGCCCCTACGGGTTTGAGGGTTATCTTTTCGTCACATCAACCCACCGATAAATCAAAATTTAAGCCGCCGAAGGGGTGTGGAGCGGCTATTTTAGGGCACTCTACTGACAGGAGAGTCCCTCTCTCCTCGTGGTTTACACCGTGTTTCCGGCGTGGAGAGGTCAAACCTCGTGCGGTAGGTTGCATTTTGCCGCCAACCGAGGCATAATAGGGATGTCAAATCACCGCCGACCCCGTCGGTCATCCAAGGAGGCTATTATGAAAGCAGAAACCGTCAAGACGCCTCGCAAATCTGCGAGCAAGCCCGTTCGCCCCTTCACCCGTCCCGAGGAGATCGCCCACGCCATCATTCACGGCGCAGGCGCGGTTCTCGGTGCCATCGCCCTCATTCTGATGGTGGGCAAGGCAAGCTCGCCTACGGGTCTTATTTCCGCGATCGTGTTCGGCATTTCCCTCATTTTATTATACGCCGCGTCGGGAAGCTTCCACGCCGCCTGTGCCGTTAAGGGTATGCAGGCCCCCTCTCCCTTCCGCGATTTTACCGAAAAATGTGACCACTCCCTCATCTTTCTTCTCATCCTCGGCACTTATACCCCCGCGTGTCTCGCGGCCATGGGCGGCATCGTAGGCTACGCCCTCTTTGCCCTTGTTGGCGCGTGCTGTGTCGTGGGCTTCGTGCTCAACGTCATCAACGTAGGACGCTTTATCCGCGTGAGTATGGTGCTCTACGTTATCGCCGGTTGGGCCATTGCCGCCGCCATCTACCCCTACTATCTTGCCGTTGGCTTCGGCGGTGTTGCTATGCTGCTGGCAGGCGGTGTCTCCTACACCGTAGGACTTCTCTTCTACCGCGCCCGTCACATTCCCTATCTGCATATCATCTGGCACGTTCTGGTGCTTTTTGGAAGCATATTCCACTTCTTTATGGTTTATAACTACTGTCTCTAAACAAAGAACCGCCGTCGGTGCACCGACGGCGGGATTTCTTTAATTGTATAACAGGGCTCTGTCGTTGAAATGCTTGCCGTTCAGCTCGGGAGGCGGCGGGCAAACGTCGGGCGACTCCAGCGGCACGGGCTCGATGGCGTCCAGCCCCTTGAGCGCCATGGCATAGCGCCATTCTACCTCCACCCAATGGGAGGCCTTGGCGTTACGCGACCAGCAAAGGAATAGCACGTCGCGTCCCTCGATCTCTCTGTGAAGCGTCCGTTCCCAATCCTCGCCGCTTCGAAGGCTCTCCACGTCAAAGAACACATCCATATCGGGGCGCGCCTTCTTCATACCCTGGATAATGGTGGCCACCCGGCTTCTGTCCGGGCTGGCATAGGAAACGAAGGCCCTCAAAACGTCCTCACGGGTGATAGAAAGCTTCTGCTCGCGCATAGTGGAGCAATGGGCCAGCATCTTCAGCCTTGTAGCGATCACGCCGTCAAAATATACCGTAGCGACCAAGAGGATCTGCCGCTTGGCGTAGCTTGCGGGCACGTCGATGACAAAGTTGAAATGTAGATACTTTCCGTTCCAAACGGCGCTCTCCTCGTCGTCCCAGATCTCGACGTCGGGCGAAGACAGCCGCACGGTGATCTCGGTGCCCTGTCTGACCTGTCCTACGCCGCCGAAGGTCTCTTTGACGGGGGAATCGGCCTCTTCAATGATGCGATCCACAACGTGACGGTATGCCTCCTCATAGACGGCGATATCGATCATCGCGTAGTCGCCCTTGGTAATCTCCTTGGGGGCAATCGCCGAGAACTGCACCTCGCTGACGGACACGCTTTCGGGCTCGCTTGGCACGTAGTAGGATTCACGGGCGTTCTCCGCATACCCTCTCGGCTCCGAGAAGCTCTCACGGGCGTTTTCCACGCCGCCCCAGCCGCCAAAGCCTTCGTCAGCAGGATCGTCGTCCAGATCGTTCAGGATCGTTCCATCGTCCTCATCATCAAGGAAGTCCTCACGGGCATTTTCCGCACTGCCCCAACCGGAATTCCATCCATCGTCCGCCTGATCCAAGCCATCCAAAAGCTCCCGCAGCTCTCGCAGCTTCTTATCAATACCGCCCTCCGCCTCGCCCAGAAGCGCTTCGGAGAACACCTGTTGAAGCTCAGAAATATTATAGACCACATTGCCATCAAAGCCGGCAAGCGACCACAGATATGAGGTTTCATCACCATCGCCCAAGTGGATGGCGATACGCTGCGCGTTTTTGAAGAGCGGGCACTCCGCCTCAAGAGAACCGATATCACCTCTCCAATAGGAGCGCGGCTCGCCGTTGCAAAGGAATACCACAACAGGATCCTCAAAATAGCTTCTTCCATTATCAAGGAATCGCCGGATCAAGGGGATGGCCTCGTCTATATATCCGCCGAAAACAGCGCGACTCATTCCCGCCCAAAAATATTGCTCCAGGGTAAGAATACCCTCGTCGGGGATGGTTGCCGACAGGTCATATCCTATGGTCAACACACAAACGTCTTCACCCATTCCGCGATCGCGCGCCTCGGCAAACACCCAATCCATTGCCTGCATGGCTTCATCCAACACGCCGCCACAGGTTTTATCAATTACAAATATAACAGGACGCATCATACTCATACACTCCCTTTTTTATAAACAAGACCGCCGCATTTGCGGCGGTCTTTTCCTTATTACTTTCCGTCAAAGAACTCAACAAGGCCGTAAACGTTTTCGTTTACAAGCGCGATCTGCTTGTTCATATCGTCGTAGACCTCGGTGTTATGGTTACAGTTGACCATACCCTTGTTGGAAGCATCAGCGTTTACGTGAGGATCGTTGTCGATGTACTGGAAGAACATCCAACCGATGGACTGCTTGCACTCAAGCAGACGCAGACAGAAGTTCTGATAGTACTCTCCGCGCTCCTCCTGGGTCGCTACTACCCATCCCGCACCGTCACGGTTGGGATAAGAGCCGCCCATGGGAGACTCAGCGTCGGTGCCCTTTGCATAGAACTCGGTTACAAGGAAGGGGGTATCCATCCAAAGATCCAGGTTGTAAAGAACGTCAGCATCGATCTCCCAGGAGTTGTAGTAGTTGACACAGTACATATCGCACCAGTAGTCAACGAAGCGGAGGTACCACTCGTTCTTTGCGGTACCGGTAAGGCTACGGGTACCGAAGTACAGAGCCTGGGGGTCAGCCGCCTTGATGGCGTGGGAAAGAACGTTCAGATATCTGTCGTAGATGAAGCCAAGGAACAAGCTCTGAAGGTCCATATTCAGCTCCTTGGAGTACTTTTCGATATCCTCAATGCGAGGATTGTCAACGCCGGTCATATGCTTATACCAGGTCCAAGCACACGCATAAGAATATACGTTGATGGCAACGGAGGGATCCAGCGTCAGATACTGAGACAGAAGGGTCTGCGAGTACGCGATCTCGTTATCGGTGGTGTAACCGAAGATACGGGACTTATCCTCGTAGCCGTCGATCAGCGCCTTGTTCTGCTCATATGCGTAGGTCTCCCAATCGGGGTTGAATACGGGAATGGTGTTGTTCATGACAGTCTGATAGGGAGTTCCCTTCAGCTGTATCTTGTTTGCGTTGGCGTACTTGGCAACACCAACCGCGCTTACGATGTAGGACAGACCGTCCTCAACCGTCTCGATCAGCTCATCACGGGCAGATGCCATATTGATGTGGTAGTTGTTCTGGATCCAGCGGGTTGCGGAGATCGCCCACTTTTCAGCGCTTCCGTAAACCTTCAGCATCTGCTCCTTCTGATAGGGAGAGCCGTTCTGGTAGGAATAGTTGATGTGGTTGATACCGCGGATGTAGCAGGGGTAGCCAAGGGGATCGATGACCCACCAACGACCGTCGATCTTCTTGGTGTAGAAGCGACCGGTTGCCTCCTGGCGCTCTGCGGTCATATCACCGCCGTATACCGTCTCCTGACGGAGAGACTCGAGCGTATAGCCGGCAATGGTGGTTACAAGACGGGTCTTGAAGGTCTTAAGGCTTGCGGTAGGTGTACCTGCGCGAGCCTGGGTAGTTACGGAGAAATCGGATGCGGGAGAGGTGATCTTGGGCTGATCGGGGGTGTAGTTACCTCTCTTGAGGATCTCCTGATAGCGAGCGTACCACTCCTGATACATCTCCTCGGCATATGCCCAAAGTGCCTCGTTGGCGTCCTTATCCTCGTAGATATCGTCTACGTAGGTCTCGCCGGGCTTGCAGAACTCTGCACGAAGGATGGGATGTACCTCGGACTTAGGGCTCTGGGTGGAGAAGATCTCACCCTGGTTGGTACGAACCGTCTTCTCAAGGAGACGGAAGCTTACGGAGGTCTCGCCGGCATCGTACTGATCGAATACGTAGTCGGTTACGTCGATGATACAGTAGCCCATCGCGGGAATGTCACCCTGACCTGCGGGGCTTCCGGCATCGTACGCGGGCGCATTGTTGTAGGTAACGGTGCTGGGGGACCAGTTGTTGTCCACGCCGTAGGCAAGAACGGAAGCCTCCTCGAGTCCGTTCATCTTGTTACCGGAGGCAAGGTTTCCGCCCTCGAAGTAAACACAGATCTGGATGCGGTTGGCCTTGGTCAGATCCAGCTTGGTAAGGTCGAAGCGAAGAAGAACGTCGCGGCGGTAGTCGCCGGAGTTGTTCTTGATGTGAAGGAGCTTATCCTCTCCCTCGGGCGCCATCACCTTATCAGCATAGCTTCCGGAACGAACGAATGCGTCAGCAGAAGCTACCGTGGAAGAAAATCTGGAAGACGTTGTAGCAGAGGCCAAGGACGTCAACTCCTCTCCGTTAATGATATTGGTGGTTGAATCAACGATGTCATTGGTGTTCTCGACGGCGGCGCATCCAAACATAGGGATGACCATCAGCAGCGCGAGAAGCATGGCAAGGCATTTTCTCATAGGTTTGATTCCTTTCAAAAGATTATACGTATACATTGTACCATAAAAAATGAAAAATGTATATATGTTTTTGAAGATTTTATCTTTGATTTTATACTTTTTTACACAAAAATTGCAGAAAGGCAAAAAAAGAACGGGAGCCGAGGCTCCCGTTCGGAAATTTTTAGTGGAAATAATCCTCTCCGTCGAAGAACTCGACCAGAGAATATACGTTTCTGTTCAGCTGCTTCATATACTTGGTGAGATCGCGGTAGGCCTCGGTGTCGTGGTCGCTGGTGATGATTCCCTTATTGGAGTTGGACGCGGCGGGATGGATGTCGGCGTCAAGGGGGTTATTATCGATGTACTGGAAGTACAGCCAACCGATGCAATACTTGTTCTCCAGCAGGCGGAGACAGAAGTTCTGATAGAAGTAGCCCTTATCCGTCTGGGTGGGTACTACGAAGCCCGCGCCGTGGGTGTTGGCAAAGGGCTTGCCGTCCGCGGCGATGGCGTCCTCACCCTTGGAGTAAAACTCGGTGATGAAGAGGGGGCTGCCCGACCATCTGGCAAGATCGTAGATGTTCTGCTCGTCGATCTCCCACGCGTGGTAGTAGTTGATACACATTGCGTCACACCAGTAGCCGGTGAAGCGCGCCAGCCATTCCCAACGGTCACAGCTGATGTAGGAACGCACACCGAGGAACAGTCCTTCGGGATCGTACTTTTCATAGGCGGTAGCAAAGACGCCGTAGTAACGGTCGTACACACAACCCTTGAAGAGGTCGAGAAGGTCAACGCCAAGGCTCTCGCTGTAGTTGTGAACGTCAAGAACAGAGGGGTTCGCGTCGCCGGTGAAATTCTTATACCAGGTCCACACCATAGCATAGGAATAGAGATTCTCGGGAATCGAGGGGTCGATGGTCAGATAACCGATCAGCATATCGTCCGTAACGGGAAGCTCGTTATCGGAGGTGTATCCGAGAACATTTGCCCGGTGGTCACTATAGTACTCTACCGTCTCCTTGGCAACGCCGTCAATATAGGTGGCGAAGTCGGGATCGAAGACGGGCATGGTGTCGTTGTAGCGCATAACGAAGGGACTGCTCTTGAAGACAACGCCCTTGGATGCGGCATAAGTCGCCATTCCGGAATAGCCCTTACGAACCGTCATGGAAAGACCGCCCTCAACGGTCCAGATGTTTGCCTCCTCACCTGCCGCCACGTTGAAGCCGAGATCCTGCACCCAACGGGTTGCGGCGATCGCCCACTTCTCGGGGCTGCCGTATACGCGGTACATCGCCGCGGTCTGGTAGGGGGAGTTGCCCTGATATGCATAGTTCATCGCGTTCAGACCGCGAATGATACAGGGGTTTCCGAAAGGCGTTATGAGCCACCAGCGTCCGTCCACCATCTTGGTGTAGAAGCGGCCGGTTGCTTCAAACTTCATATCGGAGATGACACCGCCGTAGGGGTCGGTCTCGTATTCCTTCTCCTCATAGCCCGAAAGGGTGTCCACGATTCGGGTGGGGGTTGCGGTGGCCGTGCCCGAGGGAGAGGTCTTGACGTTTACCGTCACGCTGTAGTCCGCAGGGTTGGACTGAATCATCTCGGCAGGAGAGTCGCCCTTTGCAAGGATCTCCCGGTAGCGAGCGTACCACTCGTCGTAAAGCTTCTGGGCATAGTCCCAGACCGCCTTGTTCTGCGCCTCGTCCTCAACCAGCTTCTCTACGTAATTCTTGGCGGTATCGATCGCAAGCAGAGTGGGCTTTTCGCGCTTGCCGTGATCGGGGTTGGGGGTGTCAACGGAGATAGCCGTTGCCTGGGAGCGGGAGGTTGCACCCGTCTGCTCCAGCACGAAGGCGATCTCGGTCTTGCCGTCTGCCTTGGCGTCCAGAACGTAGTCGGTCACGTCGATCTGCGCCACGCCCGATTTGATGCTGAGACCGGTTCCCACAAGGTCGGAGCTGCTGTATGCAGGCATCGAATTGTAGGTTACGGTAGCAGAATTCCAGTTGGTATCGATGCCGTATGCGGATACGTAGATCTGCTTGCCGTCGTTATTGGTTCCGCCGTCCACGAAATCCACGCGGAGGTAGACCGTCTTCTTGTTCGTAAGATCAAGCTCGGCAAGGTTAAACTTCAAAAGGATCTTTCGGGTATAGTTTCCGCCCGAGCCGCTGAGGTTCAGCAAGCCGTTCTGCAGCTTGGTCTCGTGCATACTCTTGTCGCCGTAGGTTCCGCCGCGCACGAATGCATCGGCCGTGGCCACGACGTGAGAATAATTGTCAGCCATCGTAATTGCCACCTCCGTTTCTTCATCGCCTTCTACTCTTGCGATCTCGGTAAGACCGTCAACGATCAGACCGGTGGAGTCGTCCTTCACCGTCTCTGCCACGTTGCCGCAGGCAACTGCCGCAAGCAGCATCAGCGCGGCCAGCGCCAGCGCAATAATCTTTTTCATACGATATCCTCCTTGGAACTTGAATTTGTATCGTTTCGTAATACACGTGAGTCAATTTTCTCCATTATATCATATATCCTGCCCTCTTGTCTACCAATTTCCAAAGGGCAAAAGGACGAAAAACGCCTTCACATTTTGTGCAAAAAGACAACCTGCAGGTGATAAACTTTGATTTGTCGGTGAGTTTGCACTCGCTTTGAAGCCTTCCCTAAGATAGGGAAGGTGTCGCGGAACGCGACGGATGAGTGTGCGCCAATTGATATAATATCAGACTTCGCACCCTCATCAGGCGCTTCGCGCCAGCTTCCCCATCTTGGGGAAGCCTTTGGTTCGGCGTGTTCATACTGCGCCGCTAAACATCAATTTGCAAAAAAGGAGACGAGCGAGGCTCGTCTCCAAGGCTTATTTATCAAACTGGGAGTTATAGAGGGAGGCGTAGAAGCCGCCGGCGGCGAGGAGGGACTCGTGGTTACCCTGCTCAATGACGTTTCCGTCGCGGAACACCAGGATCACGTCGGCGTTCTTGATGGTGGAAAGTCGGTGGGCGATGACGAAGCAGGTGCGATTCTCCATCAGGGAGTGCATCGCCTCCTGGATCTTGATCTCGGTACGGGAGTCGACGTTGGAGGTCGCCTCGTCCAGGATCAGAATGGGCGAGTCGGCAAGCATAGCGCGGGCGATAGTGATCAGCTGCTTCTGACCCTTGGAAATATTGACGCCGTCGTCGGTCAGCACCGTGTCGTAGCCCTCGGGCAGCTGCTCGATGAAGGAATGGATCTTAGCCGCCTTGGCCGCCGCGATCACCTCTTCACGGGTGGCGTTTTCCTTGCCGTAGGTGATGTTGTCAAAAATCGTTCCGCAGAAGAGCCAGGTCTCCTGGAGCACCATTGTATAGGCGGCGCGCAGATCGTCGCGGCGGAGGGTCAGGATATCCTTGCCGTCGATGCGGATGGTACCGTCGTTCACATCGTAGAAGCGCATCAGAAGATTGATGACGGTGGTCTTTCCTGCGCCCGTGGGGCCGACGATGGCCACCGTCTGCCCTGCCTTGACGTCAAGGGAAAGATCCTTGATGACCGTCTTTTCGGGCACGTAACCAAAGCGCACGTGGGAAAGCTCCACGTCACCCTTGACCTCCTCAAGCGCCACGGCGCCCGTGATATCGGCGGCCTCGGTGGGCTCGTCGATGATGCGGAAGACGCGCTCGGCGGCGGCACAGGCCGACTGCAGCTCGTGAAGGATGTTGGCAAACTCATTGATGGGACCCGAGAAGCGACGGGAATACTGCACGAAGGAGGACACGTCACCAAGCTGTGTCACGAAAACAAGAGGAAGGGTGGGCACCGTCTGGGTCAGCATAAAGAAGATACCGCCCAGCATCGCCACAAGGGACAGCGAAACGTTGTTGATAAAGTTGACAGAGGGGCCCATCAGCGCCGCCTGATACTCCACGTCGTAGTAGGTGTTGACGGCGACCAGGTTCTTTTCGTCAAAGCGCGTGATGATGTCTTCCTCGCGGTTGTAAGCCTTGATGGTCTTCTGACCCGAAAGCATCTCCTCGGCGTAGCCGTTCAGCTCACCAAGCTTGGAGGAGCGGGCGCGGTAAAGGGGATGCATCTTCTTGGTGCGCCAGCGGGTAAAGAGGATGGAGGCAGGCACGGTAACCACGAAGACCGAGATGAGCACGGGGGAGATGGTGGCCATCATCACAAGAGAGCCCACCACCGTAATGATACTGGAAAAGATCTGCAGAAGGTCGTGCGAAAGCGACGTGTTCACGGTATCGATATCATAGGAAATACGGCTGATGATATCACCCGTGGCGTGGGTGTCGAAGAAGCCGACGGGCAGCTCCATAAGGCGCTCAAACACCTGCTTTCGCATAGTATAGACGATCTTTTTGCTGAGGATGGTCATGATCGCCGCGAGGGTATACGAAAGGATCGCCGATCCCACGTAGCAGATGGCCATCATAATACAAATACGGGTCACCGTATCCAGATCCACGTTGCCCTTGCCCGGCTGAATGGCGTTGATGGCCATACCCGAAAGCTTGGGGGCCGCCAAGGACAACAGATTGGAGATCATCATAATGGAAAAGGCAAGAAGGATCAGCAGCTTGTGCTGTCCGAGGTACTTCGCAAGCCGCTTGATGACGGCAATGCGCGTGCCCCTGTCCTGGGGCTTCTCGGCGAAGGATTTGATATTTCTCATTCCTCTATTCAACGAAAGCACCTCCCATCTGGGATTCACTGATCTCGCGGTAGACCTCACAGGAGTCAAGCAGCTCGCGGTGGGTGCCCGCACCGATGATCTCGCCCTCGTCGAGAACGAGAATGAGGTCGGAATTCATCACCGCACTGATGCGCTGAGCCACGATGACGGTGGTGGTCTTGACCTCCGCAAGTGCACGGCGAAGCGCCAAGTCGGTCTTATAGTCAAGTGCCGAGGAGGAATCGTCGAGAATGACGATCTCGGGGTTGCCCGCAAGTGCTCTGGCTACCAGCAGTCGCTGGCGCTGACCGCCGCTTAGATTGGTACCGCCGGTGGTCACCTCGTGGTCAAGCCCGTCGGGCAGAGCGTCGATGAACTCACGCGCCTGCGCGCGGCCTGCCGCCTCGCGGATCATTTCGTCGGACAGTCCTCTGCCGAAATCGATGTTATTGCGAATGGTGTCGGCATACAGGAAGTCGTTCTGCCGCGCCACGCCGAACATCCGGTGCAAGCGCTCGTCCGGGATGGTGCGGACGTCCTCGCCGTTGATGCGGACGTGACCCTCGTCCACGTCATAGAAGCGCATCAGAAGCTGAACGATCGTGCTCTTGCCCGAGCCTGTGGCACCGATGATGCCAAGGGTCTGTCCGTGACCGAGGGAGAAGGAAATGTCCTTGACTGTGGGCTTCACACCACCGTAGGAGAAGGTAACCTTCTCAAAGCGGATATGATCGTCGGTAACGCGACGGGGAAAGTCGTTCGGTCGATAGGAAACAAGCTCGCTTTCGGTTTCAAGCACCTCGGCGATTCGGTTGGCCGAGGCCATACCGCGGGAATACATCACGAAAATACGGGTCATGGTCATCATGGCCATGGAAATGAGGGTGAAATACTGCTGAAAGCCGATGATCTTACCGGGCTCGGAAACACCGCCGTCCACAAGATAGGCGCCGATCAGCACCACCGCCACAAGACCAAGGTTGAGAAAGGCCTGCATCACGGGGTTGGAAAGGGACATCACGAAGCTGACGTTGCGCTCGGTGCGAACGAGATGGCGGTTGGCGGCGTCAAAACGGCGCTTTTCGTAGTCCTTTTTGGACAGCGCCTTGATGACGCGGATGCCCTGGGCGTCCTCACGGACGATACGAACCATTCCGTCAATGCCCTTCTGCACGCCCGCATACATCGGGATACCGCACTTGGCAATAAACAAGATCACAAGGAACATAATGGGAAGCATCGCCACCATAATGAGGGCGAGGCGATGGTCAAGAAGCAGGGTGATGATCATACCGCCCACGAGAAGCAAGGGGGCGCGGACGCCCATTCTCTGCATAATGCCCACCATATGGTGAAGATTGTAGGTGTCGGAGGTAAGGCGCGCCTCAAGACTGGGGACGGTGAGTCGGTCGGCGCCACGGCAGGAGAGGCGCATGGTCTTTTCAAAAAGATCGTGGCGCACGTTCTCGGTCATATCGCGTGCCACCTTGGCGGCCACGCGGTTGGCTATCGTGTTACCCACAAGAGCCGCCGCCGCGCAGGCGATCATCATAAAGCCCCAAAGAAGGATGGCAGAAACGCTTGCGGTGGGCACCACGCGGTCGATGATGTGGCTGAGGATGTAGGGAATGACCAGCTCCACGAGGGTCGCCAGCATCTTTATGGAAAGTCCCAGCGTCATATACCGCTTGACGGGGCCAAGATATTGTTTTAGAAGATTCATTGCTCGTCCTCCTTCGGGCGCCCGTCGATATAGCTTCGGGCCTTTTGCGAGATCTTTTCAAGGGTGGCAAGGAAGGTCTCCCGCTCCGCCTCGGACAGATCGGAAAGAAGGAAATCGTTCCATCCGCGCGCCACCTCGCGCACCTTCGGCAGAAGCGCCAGCGCCCGTTCGGTGGGGCGCAGCAGGAGCACCCGTTTGTCCTCCGCGTGGGGGACACGCTCCACAAAGCCGTCCCGCTCCAGGGTGGCAATGGCACGGGTCACGCTACTCTTGTTCAGATACAAGAGCTTGGCCAGCTGATCCTGCGAAATATCGGGATGGTTGCAGATGGCAAGAATGTAGAAATAATGCGCCGAGGAAAGTCCGCTTCCCTCAAGCCCGTCTCCCCGATATACGCTTCCGCATCGGGAGATCAGATTGATATTCCGTGTAAACGACGGCATAGTTACCTCCGTAATCAGTTTTCAAATTTTGATTTGTCGGTGTGTTCGATTTGCACACAAACCCGTAGGGCGGGGGCTTGCTCCCGCCGTAACAACCGATAAACCGCACATTTTCGGCGGCACCAAGGCACCGCCCTACAAGGAACGGTTCGTGCCATTTTGTTTGTGCGAACACACCGATAAACATCAATTTATATTTGAAAACGCGCAGCGTTTTCTACCTTAATTTTCAACTTTCCACTTTCAATTTTCAACTCTGCACTCTGCACTCGCGCTTCGGCGCGCTAATTTACCGCCCGCCAAAAAAGCCGACAGGTGGCTGTCGGCTTTGGTTTATTATGGATTTTTGGATGAAGCGCGAGGCATTTCTCAAACGGTGAACATCATTTCGCCGTAGGTGGGGAAGGGCCAACGATCCGAGGCGGTCAGGGTCTCCATCTCGTCCACAGTGGCGCGGAGCTTGATCATCAAGGGGATGACGGTATCGCGGTAGGCGGTGGCCATCTTCTCGCCGTCGCCTGCGCGTGCGGCGCGGCACTCGGCGGCCTTCAGGCGCTCCACGAGCGTGAAGGCGTTCTGATTGAGGGTGGAAAGCTTCTCCACAAGCTCTCTTTCCACAAGGCTCACCTTCTTGTCGGGCATCAGACGGGACTTGATCTCGGCGGCGTCTGCCAGGTCGCGGGTATAGGCGCTCACGGCAGGCACGATGTCACGGGAGACCATCTCGATCATAGTCAGCGCCTCGATGTTGATGATCTTGGCATAATTCTCGAAATAGATCTCACGACGGGACTGGATCTCGGTCTCGTTCATAACCCCGTGACGGGTCAGAAGCGCCACGTTCTCGGGATCGTCAAAGCGGCGATAAGCATCCACGGAGTCGCGCAGATTGGGAAGACCGCGACGGGCGGCCTCCTTTTCCCACGCCTCGGAATAGCCGTTTCCGCTGAATATGATGCGCTTGTGCGCCGTGAAGGTCTCCTTGAGAATGGCGGCTACCTCGCGGTCGAAATGCTCGCCGTCCTCGGTGCCCTCAAGGCGGTCCGCAAACTGACGGAACACCTCTGCCACAGCGGTATTGAGCACGATGTTGGGCATCGCAATATTCTGAGACGAGCCAAGCATTCTGAACTCGAACTTGTTTCCGGTGAAGGCAAAGGGAGAGGTACGGTTACGGTCGGTGGTATCGCGACGGAAGGTGGGAACGGCGGGGACGCCAAGGTCCATCACGCCTGCCTTTGCCGCCTTATAGGCGGTGCCGTCCACGATGGAATTGATAAGACCCTCCAGCTCCTCGCCAAGGAAGACGGAAACGATGGCGGGGGGCGCCTCACCGCCGCCAAGACGGTGGTCGTTGCCCGCATAGGCTACCGAAAGGCGAAGCAGGGACGCGTACTCGTCCACGGCCTTGAGGACCGCGGCGAGGATCAGAAGGAACTGGGCGTTTTCCGAGGGAGTCTTGCCGGGATCCAGCAGGTTCTTGCCCGTGTCGGTGGAAAGCGACCAGTTGTTATGCTTACCCGAGCCGTTGACGCCCGCATAGGGCTTTTCGTGAAGCAGACACTTGAGGTTATGGCGCTGTGCCACCTGCTTCATACACTCCATAATCAGGAGGTTCTGGTCGACGGCGAGGTTGGTGGTTACGTAGATGGGAGCCAGCTCGTGCTGAGCGGGTGCCGCCTCGTTGTGCTTGGTCTTGGCATTGATGCCGAGGCGCCAGAGCTCCTCGTCAAGGTCTGCCATAAAGCGGCTGACACGAAGCTTCAGGGGGCCGAAGTAGTGATCCTCAAGCTCCTGTCCCTTGGGGGCGGGGGCACCGAAAAGGGTGCGGCCGCAATACAGAAGGTCGCGGCGGCGGTTGTACACGTCGCGGTCAACAAGGAAATATTCCTGCTCGGCACCGATGGTGGTGGTGACGTGACGCGCCTGGGCGTCGCCGAAGAGGCGAACGATGCGGAGTGCCTGGGTGTTGATGGCCTCCATAGAGCGAAGCAGAGGGGTCTTGGTATCCAGCGCCTCACCCGTATAGGAGCAGAAGGCGGTGGGGATGTAAAGGGTGCCACCCTTGACGAAGGCGTAAGAGCCCGCGTCCCAAGCGGTGTAGCCCCGCGCCTCGAAGGTAGCGCGAAGACCGCCCGAGGGGAAGGAGGAGGCGTCCGACTCACCCTTGATAAGCTCCTTGCCGGAGAACTCCATCACGATCTTGCTGTTGCCGATGGGGGAGATAAAGGAGTCGTGCTTCTCGGCGGTGACGCCCGTCAGCGGCTGGAACCAGTGGGTATAGTGGGTCGCGCCCTTTTCAATGGCCCAGTCCTTCATGGCGTTGGCCACTACGTCTGCGATGGTGGGATCCACCGTCTTGCCCTGCGCCATGGTGCGCACCAGCGATTTATAGACCTCCTTGGGGAGGCGTTCGCGCATGACGTCCTCGTTGAACACCATGCATCCGAATATTTCGGGAACCTTCTTGTCTAACATTTGGAGCTTCCTTCCTTTTGCAATATAACGCCCTTATTATACACGAAAGCGTTCGATTTGTCAACAGTTTGCCAAAGTGGGAACTTTGTGCCTGTTTTTCTGCCGTTTTTGCGCACCGGTTGTGAATTGCATATCATTTCGTCTTGTTTTTTAACACCTTCTCCCATTTTTCAACCGTTTTCGGAAGACAAAACCGACAAAATTCAGGAAAATTTTCTTGACACCCGCAAAAGCCCGCGGTATAATTGGGTCGTAAACTACGAAAAGGAGGAAAGATTATGCTTTTCTTTTTGATCAGGCACGGCGACCCCATTTACAACCCCGACAGCCTCACACCTCTGGGTCACAGACAGGCAGAGGCCGTCGCCAAGCGCCTTTCGGTCTACGGACTCGACCGAATCTA
>JAZLBM010000048.1:0-4319 GCA_045613705.1 Eubacteriales bacterium
ACCCTTCCCCGAAGCGTTGTGATCGCTACGGGTGCTGCGGCATACGACCAGCTCTCATCTCTGGCCACCCTCATTGAGGCGCGAGTACCGGATCTCAAGGTAAGCGTACGTAAGATCATCAATCATTTCTTCGGTGAGAGCATCACGGTTGCGGGACTGCTCACGGGAAAGGACATCGCCGAGCAGCTCGGCGGCACCCTCTCTTGTGACGAGCTTCTCCTCCCCGCCACCACCCTGCGCGCTGAAGGCGACCTCTTTTTGTGCGGCATGACGCCGGCCGAGCTGTCAGAAAAGCTCGGCGTCCCCATTACCTTCGTCACCAATGACGGCGCCGCCCTTATGGACGCCATCCTCGGCATCCCGAAGAACGACTAAATGAAAACGGAAAGGATTGATTCATCATGGCAAAACCAATCGTTGCAATCGTAGGGCGCCCCAACGTGGGCAAAAGCACCCTTTTCAATAAGCTGATCGGCGAGCGCCGTTCCATCGTAGAGGATACCCCCGGCGTCACCCGCGACCGTATTTACGGCGAGTGCGAGTGGACGGGACATCACTTCGTCATCATTGACACGGGTGGAATCGAGCCCAAGACCGACGACATCATTCTGCGCCAGATGCGCACACAGGCCGAGCTTGCCATCGAGACGGCGGACGTTATCGTCTTTATGTGCGACGTGCGCACGGGACTCACCGCCGATGACCGCGAGATCGCCGTTATGCTCAAGAAGAGCGGCAAGCCCATTATCCCCTGTATCAACAAGTGCGACTCGGTAGGTCACGTTCCCTACGAGTTCTATGAATTTTACGAGCTGGGCTTCGAGGAAGAGCCCATCGCCGTGTCCTCGGTACACGGAAGCGGAAGCGGCGACCTGCTTGACGCGGTAGTCGCAAAGTTCCCCGAAGAGAGCCTTGCGGAGGAGGAAGACGCCGGCATCAAGGTGGCCGTTATCGGCAAGCCCAACGCGGGCAAATCCTCCATCATCAACAAGATCCTCGGCGACGAGCGTCTCATCGTCTCCAACATCGCGGGCACCACCCGTGATGCGGTAGACACTCAGTTTGAAAACGCCACCGGCAAGTACACCTTCATCGACACGGCAGGTATCCGCCGCCAGTCCAAGATCAACGACAAGATCGAGAAATACAGCGTTCTCCGCGCCAATATGGCAGTAGAGCGCGCTGACGTATGTCTCATTATGATCGACGCAGGCACGGGCATCACCGAGCAGGATGAGAAGATCGCGGGCATCGCTCACGAGGCGGGCAAGCCCTCCATCATCGTGGTCAACAAGTGGGACTCCATCGAGAAGGACACCAACACCGTCAACCGCTTTAACGAGAAGATCCGCACCGCACTCGCCTATATGCCCTACGCGCCCATCGTGTACGTTTCGGCAAAGACGGGTCAGCGCATCGACACTCTCTTTGAGCGCATTCAGTACGTATACAACCAGTCTACTATGCGTATTTCCACCGGTATGCTCAACGACGTTCTGGGTGAGGCGACCATGCGCGTTCAGCCCCCCTCCGACAAGGGCAAGCGCCTGAAGATCTACTATATGACCCAGATCGCGGTCACGCCCCCCACCTTCGTTATCTTCTGCAACAACGCCGAGCTGTTCCACTTCTCGTATCAGAGATACATCGAGAACTGCCTGCGCGACACCTTCGGCTTCGTGGGAACGCCCATCAAGCTGATCATCCGTATGAAGGGCGACGACAGCGTATAAGCCCTTTCACGAAAGGAGAATCCATATGTTTATCGATAATATAAAAATTTACGTAAAGGCGGGAGACGGCGGCAACGGTGCCGTTGCCTTCCACCGCGAAAAATACGTTTCCCACGGCGGTCCCGACGGCGGAGACGGCGGTCACGGCGGCAATATCATCTTCCGCGTGGATCCCGGCTCCAACACCCTTCTTGCCTTCCGCTACAAGCGCAAGTTCGTAGCACAGAACGGTGAGAACGGCAAGGGCTCCAAGTTCCACGGCGCCACCGCCCCCGATCTCGTGATCATGGTTCCTCCCGGAACTCTTTTGAAGGAGCCCTCCACGGGCAAGGTCATTCACGATATGTCCGAGAACGACGGCGCGGATTACGTGGCCTGTCGCGGCGGTCGCGGCGGATTCGGCAATCGCCATTTCGCAACCCCCACCCGTCAGACCCCTATGTTCGCCAAAAACGGTACACGCGGCGAGGAGGCTGAGATCCTGCTTGAGCTGAAGATGATCGCAGACGTAGGTCTTATCGGTTACCCCAGCGTTGGCAAGTCCTCCATTCTTTCCCGCATAAGCTCGGCGCGCCCCAAGATCGCCGACTATCACTTCACCACCCTTTCTCCCAATCTCGGTGTGGTATCCACCCACGGTGAGCACGGCTTCGTTGCCGCTGACATCCCCGGTCTTATCGAGGGTGCCGCCGACGGCGCAGGTCTTGGTCACGCCTTCCTTCGTCACGTGGATCGTTGCCGTCTGCTCCTTCACGTGGTAGACGTGGCGGCGGTAGAATACCGTGAGCCCATCGAGGATATCAAAACTATCAATAACGAGCTTGCGCGCTACAGCCCCGAGCTTTCTACCCGTCCCCAGATCATCGTTGCCAACAAGTGCGATATGCTGGAGTCCTCCCCCACCGACGTGGAGGCCTTCGAGCGCTTTGTTGACGAAAACGGCTGGGAGCTGTTCTACGTATCCGCCGTTACCGGTGAGGGACTTGACGATCTCATTCACGCCGTAGGCGAGCGGCTTCAGCTCCTTCCCCCCATCACGGTCTACGAGAGCGAAGTAGTCAAGACCGAGGCGGTCTCTGCCACCGCCGATGATATCGTCATCCGCCGCGAGGACGGCAAGTTCATCGTCGAGGGCGACTTCATTTACAACATTATGGGTCGCATCAACTTCGACAACTACGAGTCTCTTAACTATTTCCAGCATACCCTTCAGAAAAACGGCGTATTTGAGAAGCTGGAGGCGGCAGGCTGTCAGGACGGCGACACCGTTTCCATCTACGACTTTGAATTCGATTACGTAAAGTAACGCGCACTCCCGAAAGGAGCATCATATGAAGGTTTTGATCCTGTCCTGCAACACCGGTCAGGGACATAATACGGCGGGAAAAGCCATCCGCGCGGAGCTGGAGAGCCACGGCATCGAATGTGAGATGCTGGACGCCCTTTCCTTTGAATCCGAGCTGACCTCGAAAATGGTATGCGATATTCACACCCAGAGTGTGCTTCACATTCCCCGCATCTTCGGCTTTGGGGTATCGACTGCCCGACGGCTGGACAAAATATCAAAGAAGCGTTCTCTGTGCTACGTGGCCAACGCCACCTACGCCACAACGCTGTATAACTATATCGTGGGGAATGGCTATGACACCGTCGTGGCGCCCCACGTTTTCCCCTCGGAGGCACTCACGCGAATTCTTCGCAAGTATGCCCCGAAGCTCCGCACCTATTTCGTCGCCACCGATTACGAATATCCCCCCTTCCTCAGCGAGACCGAGCTTGACGTATATTTCATTCCCCACGAGGATCTGGCCGCCCAGTATATGGCCGCAGGCATTCCCCGTGAGCGACTGGCGAGCACAGGCATTCCCGTGTCTGCCGATTTTGCCGTCAAGACCGACAAGCTTGAGGCGCGCCGCCGATTGGGGCTGCCCGAGGAGGGACACCTGCTTCTGGTGATGACGGGAAGTATGGGCTTCGGCAACACCGAAAAGCTGGTTGCCGAGCTGCTTCGCCGCACACCCGAGGATACGTCGGTGGTAGTGATGGGCGGTCGCAACGAAAAAATGAAGGCGAGCCTTCGTCGCCGACACAAAAACGATCCCCGACTGTTCGTCATCGACTTCACCACCGAGGTGAGCCTGTATATGGACGCATCGGATATTCTCTTCACCAAGCCCGGCGGACTATCCTCCACCGAGGCGGCGGTCAAGGGCATTCCCACCGTCCACACAAAGCCCATTCCCGGTTGGGAGGAAAGTAACGTCAATTTCTTCCGCTCCCACGGCTTGGCTCTCTCCGGCACCACCTGTGAGGATCTTGTGACCCACGCCCTCTATCTTCTCGGTAGCCCCTGGGCACGAGAGGCGATGGTGAAGGCGCAAAACGAGACCATCAACAAGCGCGCGGCCGCGGACGTCTGCCGCCGCATCCTCGAGGATGCCGAGGAATTCAAATTTTGATTTATAGGTGTGTTAGCACTCGCGTCGAAAGCCTTCCCTATGATAGGGAAGGTGTCGCGGAACGCGACGGATGAGTGTGCGCCGATTGCAGTTGTGATAAGGCTTCGCACCCTCATCAGGCGCTTCG
>JAZLBM010000049.1:0-4902 GCA_045613705.1 Eubacteriales bacterium
TCTTTTCGCCCCACCCGCCGCGTCCTCCGCCCTCCGCGTCCCCCACCCTTTGTGAAGAACAAATGTTCTTTCCGTGGTGAAACTCTCTCCACTCTTCCCTCCCCTGTGCCATCGATTTTCCAAAAAAAGAAAAGGGCTGTCGACGCCGACAACCCTATATCTGAATGTTTGAAATATTTTTGCGCGCATCGCTCGTGAACCAAAACCGCGCGCCCAATGGCGGCACCTGCGGCGCATCTACAGAAACGCCACGAGGCACACCTAAAAAACAAGAACAAATGTTCTTTTCCTCGTTAATGCACCGTATTTCCCTTCACCGAGAAGATGCTGATGGTGTTATCCACAAAGCGCAGGATCTGGGGAAGGAATCCGAAAATCACGAAAATACAGATCACGGAAACAAGAAGGACGAACAAAATCGTGGGCCAACCGCTTCCACGGGCGTGAAAACGCATCTCGGCCGCGTATTCCTTCTCTTCCTCAATATAATATCGGGTGGCAACGGGCAAAGGCTCGCCCTGCGAGATTACCGCGCCCTCTTCGTCAGGTGCGCTCTCCTCACCCTCGGCATCCTTGACCTCGGCTACGCTCTTCCCTTCCACGTGCACCACAGTGCTGGCAAGAAGACTTCCCCGAAGCGCCAGCTTTACAAAGGGATTGCGCTCAAAGCCAAGCTCCGAAAGGGTCTTCGCCTTGTCGCGGGACAGACAGTCCTCCGCCAGAAGCTTTCTGACGAAAGCGCCCACAATATTCTTGACGTACACCATATACAGCGACGCCACGAGCACACCGATGAAGATACCAAAGATGATCACGCGGATATTGACCATACTGCCGCTTCCGAAATCAAAATTCACGTATCCCTCAAGGGTGGGATGGAAAAAGTCGTAAAACCAGTCCATAAGCTCCGCCCAAAGACCTTTCAGATCGGCGGCGGCCGTTGTTATCATAGGATTCAAGCAAATCCTCCTTTCTGCAAGCGTGGGCAGTACGACGGTCGCCATACTGCCCACGGTGTTACTTATTTCTTAAGAATATCGCAACCAACGTACTTGCGAAGCACCTCGGGAACGTTTACGCTGCCGTCGGCGTTCTGATTCTGCTCTACGATGGCGGGGAATACACGGCTGGTAGCAAGTCCGCTACCGTTGAGGGTGTGCATATGCTCGATTCTGCCGTCTGCGCGTCTGACACGCATCATACCGCGGCGCGCCTGGTAATCACGGGCGTTGGAAACCGAGCTGACCTCCTTGTAGCCATCCATCGAGGGGATGTGGATCTCGATGTCGTAGGTTCTTGCCATGGATGCGGAGCAGTCCTCTGCGGCAAGCTTTACGGTGCGGAAATGGAAGCCAAGACCCTTAACGATGTTCTCGGCCTTCATTACAAGCTCCTCAAACGCCTCATCCGACTTCTCGGGGAGGGTGTACTGGAACATTTCTACCTTGTTGAACTGATGTCCGCGCACCATTCCGCGCTCGTCGGAGCGGTAAGAGCCTGCCTCACGACGGAAGCAGGGGGTGTAGCTGACCAGCTTTTTGGCCAGATGGCCCTCGGTAAGGATCACGTTGCGGTAAAGAGATGCCAGCGCCGCCTCGGCGGTGGGAAGCATATAGCGCATACGGTTGTCGGTGGGGTTTTCGATCTTATAAACCTCGTCAGCGAACTTGGGGAACTGTCCTGCAGTCAGACCGCACTCGTATTCCAGCATATGAGGGGGCAAAATCAGCTCATAGCCGTCGCTGATGTGGGTATCGATGAAGTAATTGAGGAGCGCCCACTCAAGACGTGCGCCCATTCCGCGATAGATCCAGAAGCCGGAGCCGGAAAGCTTGGTTCCGCGCTCATAGTCGATAAGACCCAGACCGTTGCAGAGATCTACGTGGTTCTTGGGCTCGAAATCGAAGGTTCTGGGCTCGCCGTGGTAGCGAAGAGGCTCGTTGTTCTCCTTGCCGCCGGGCAGAAGATCGTCGTCGGGCAGGTTGGGAAGACCCAGCATAAAGGAGGTAAGCTGAATTTCAACCTCCTTCAGAGTCTCCTCGTCAGCCTTTACGGATGCGGAAAGCTCCTTCATTTTTGCAAAGATCTCGGTGGTATCCTTGCCTTCCTTCTTCATAACGGGGATCATCTTGGTGGTGCGGTTCTGCTCCGCCTTTGCCGCCTCAACGCCGGCGATCAGCTCGCGACGCTTGGCATCCAGATCAAGAATGGCCTGGATATCCTCTGCGGCGTCCTTTCCCTTCTTGGCCAGTCTGTCGATGACTTCCTGGGGTTTTTCCTTGATATATTTGATGTCTAACATAAGAATCCTTCTTTATTTATACGTTTTGGGTTGTTTTTTGCGGTAAAATCTTACTCGGAGAAGATCTCCTGGCCGCAGATAGCGGTGAGAAGCACCTCAAGGTCGTCGTTGCTGTCGAAAGAAAGCTCAACAACGCGCTTGCGGGAGGTCTGCAGAATGCGAACCTTTCTGCCAAGAGCCTCCATAGAGCGGCGCTCAAGGTCTCTCATATAAGAGCGAGCCATCATCTTAAAGGGAGAAGGAGCCGCGATTTCGGCCTCGCCCTCTTCCTCGGAGATAGCATTCAGCTTCTTGACGGCATTCTCAAGCTCGCGAACGGACATATTGTTCTCCACGATCTTCTGTGCCAGAGGAACGATTGCATCCTCGTTCTCAAGAGCAAGAAGCGTACGGGCGTGACCGGTAGAGATCTCGCCGTTCTGCAGAAGCACGAGTGCCTCCTCGGGAAGATCAAGAAGACGGAGCATATTGGCAACGGTAGAACGGTTTTTGCCTACCTGCTGAGCCACTTCGTCCTGCTTGAGGCCGAACTTTTCGATGAGCGCGCGATATGCCATAGCCTCTTCAACGGGATTCAGATCCTCGCGCTGAACGTTTTCAATAATAGAAATCTGTGCAGCCTTCAGCTCGTCACCGTCAATTACGATTGCGGGGATCTCGGAAAGGCCTGCAAGCTTTGCCGCTCTCCAACGGCGCTCACCTGCGATGATCTCATAGCTGTTCTTGCCAAAGCCGTCCTCGCGAACGAGAATAGGCTGAAGAACGCCATATTTGGAGATGGAATCCGCAAGAAGCTCAAGAGCCTCCTTCTCAAAGGTCTTTCTGGGCTGATCCTTGCGGGGAGAAATGCTGGTAATCTTGATCTTTTCGGCGCCGGCTTCCTTGTTGGATGCACTGTCATTATCGCCGAAGATATCGTATAAGTCGCGGCCAAGGCCGCCTCTGGATCTCTTTTCTGCCATGTTTTTTATCCTTCCTGTTCAAAAAATCAATGTTTCACGTGAAACACGAGGTCAAATTGCCTCAAATACGGTCGCTAAGCTCCTTGGCAACGGCAAGATACTCCTGCGCGCCCTTGGCGGTCTTGTTGTAGTAGTAAGCAGGCTTACCAAAGCTGGGTGCCTCTGCAAGCTTAACGTTTCTGGAAATGGTGGTCTCAAAGAGCTTGTCCTCATAGTGTTTGCGAAGCTCGTTGATGACCTGCATAGACAGGAACAGACGTCCGTTGTGCATCGTGATCAGAATTCCGGTGATGTTTACGTCGGGATTGTATCTCTGCTTGATGCCCTTGATGGCAACAACAAGCTGAGAAAGACCCTCAAGCGCGTAGAATTCGCACTGCATGGGAACCACGATTCCGTCACTTGCGGTGAAGGAGTTGATGGTAAGCATGCCAAGGGAGGGAGGGCAGTCTACGATAATGTAATCAAAATCGCCGGAAACGGGCTCCAGAACCTTCTTCATACGGTAGGGGAGCTCATCGCTCTCGCACAGATCGTAAAGCTCGTACTCCGCGCTGGCAAGAGACATATTGGTGGGCAGAAGCCAAAGATTGGTGAATTCGGTCTCAAGAATGGCTTCCTTTGCGGTTGCTTCGCCGGTCAGCACGTCCTTGGTGGTGTGCTTCAGTTGCTTTTTTGCTACGCCGAGGCCACTGGTTGCATTGCCCTGGGGGTCAAGGTCGATCAGAAGAACCTTGTGACCGAGAATGCCCAGAGAAGCCGCGATATTAACAGCGGAGGTGGTTTTGCCAACGCCACCCTTCTGGTTAGCAAAAGAAATGATTTTTGCCATGGTTTTTCTCCTTTTTGGTGTAATTTTATACAGATATATTATAGCACACGGCCGTATTTTTTGCAACAGGTTTTTGATAAAAAATATGGATTTTTCAAAGGTTTTTGTCGAATGCTCGGATTGTTTCACGTGAAACACGGATTTCGGGGTGAAAAATGCAACAAAATATATGTTTCACGTGAGACGCTATGGGGGGCGGTTCTCTGTTTCGCGTGAAACATTAACTTGATGCTTTGTTTGTTTCACGTGAAACGTTACGACCCCTTGCGAACGGTGAGTGTAATAACCACGTTCTTGTTATCGCTTCTGCGATTGACGATCAGATAATTTCCCGATGCGGTCTGCATCCGGTTGATGAATTTATAAATGTTTGCACAAAGCTTGTCGGGCGATGGGCGTTTTTCTTCGACGATGGGCTCTTCCGCCGTCTGCGGTCTTTCTAATATGGCGGTTATGTATTTATCCGTGTTGCTGACGTTCAAATGGCGCTCAATAACCGTGCGGATGCAGGATTCCCGCAGCGCCGCGTCTGTTACGCGGAGAAAGGCGCGCGCGTGGCGTTCTGTGAGCCCCGATTCCATAATCAATGCCCGTTCTTCTTCGTTGAGCTTTAATAAGCGGATCTTGTTGGCAACCGCCGATTGACTGAGTGACATTTTGGCGGCAATTTCCTCCTGTGTTAACGAATACCGCTCTGACAAATGGGAAAAGGCCTCGGCCTGCTCAAACATATTGAGGTTTTCGCGGAGCATATTCTCCACAAGTGCCAGCTCGGCGGATAGCGCGTCGCTTACGTCCACAATGAT
>JAZLBM010000050.1:0-3338 GCA_045613705.1 Eubacteriales bacterium
GTACAAGTGACAAACGCTTGCCATACCAAGGCGCAAAAGGCTTTGTCACGCGTGCTCCCTCAGTCGCCTTCGGCGCCAGCTCCCTCCCGGAGGGAGCCTTTATTGTACATCTCAAACAGTTCGATAAATCAAAATTTGAAAATCCAACCAAACACAAGGAGATACACTATGTTAAAACCGGTAGGCGTGACCGTACGGTCGGTATTGCTTGGCAGCTCGGAGGAGCTTTACGAGCTGTTCTTCGGCGACCGCGAAAATTCCATACCCGAGGACGACAGCGCGCTGCTGGAGGCGCTGGAGCGTCCCGTCACCGAGCGTCTTGACGCCGAATTTCTCCGCGCCGAGGAGGAGCCGCCGGAGGAGGACGCCATGGAGGTCTTCACCGAGGGGCGCCTGCACGTGTCCGACGGACTTGTGCGCCTCTCCTACACCGAGCAGGACGAGGGAAGCGAGGAGGTCAAGACCATCCTGTCCTTCCGCGAGTCCGAGACGAAGTGTGTGTCTATGTCCCGAAGCGGTGCTATCAACACCACCTTCCTGTTTGAGGTGGGCAAGCGCACCAAGTGCGTCTATAATCTTGCCTTCGGCGCAATGGAGCTGACCATCTTCACCCTTGCTGTGGACAACCGTCTTCTGGAGGAGGGAATCCTCGTGCTCGACTACTGCATCGAGATCCGCGGCTCAAACGTGGAGCGGCGCATGGTCACGGTTCGCACCTCGGAGCGCAGTCGTCTGTCGGTGCCCCGCGAGCAACCCCTTGACGGCAAGACCAAACTGTGATATACTTTCTTTGATATCAAATAAGGAAGGAACGGCTTATGGAAAGCGAATACAGGATCCCCTTACAATCGATTATTGACGAATTTCAGCTTGAGGTGCTTCATCTGCCCGAGAGCGAGTGTCTCATTGACAACACCGAGGTCAACCGCCCGGGTCTTGCGCTGGCGGGCTTTTTCGGCAACTTCGAGCCCTCCCGTATCGAGATCATCGGTCTTGCGGAGCAGCACTATCTGGATAGCTTCCCCGACGAGGAGCGCGACGCGAAAATGCGGGAGTTTATGTCCCACAGACCGTCCTGCGTGATCCTTTCCACGGGCATTGAGGCTCGCGAGGAGACCAAGGCGTCCGCTCGCGCATTCGGCGTGCCCCTTCTTTCCACCAAGAAGCGCACCAGCCCCCTGATGGCGGCGCTGATCGCCTCTCTGAATACCCATCTTGGCCCCCGCATCACCCGTCACGGCGTGCTTGTCGAGGTCTACGGTGAGGGTGTTCTCATCCTTGGCGACAGCGGCGTTGGTAAGAGCGAGACGGCCATTGAGCTTGTCAAGCGCGGACACCGCCTCATCGCCGACGACGCGGTAGAGATCAAGCGCGTTTCCGACAAGACCCTTGTGGGCACCGCCCCCTCCATCATCCGCCATTACGTAGAGCTTCGCGGCATCGGCCTTGTGGACGTTCAGCGCATCTTCGGCGCGGGCGCCGTCAAGGAGACTGAGAAGATCAACCTCGTGGTAAATCTCGAGCAGTGGGTCAACGGAAAAATGTACGCCCGCCTGGGTCTTGACAGTGAGACCACCGACATCCTCGGCATCGAGGTGCCTTCTCTCACCATCCCCGTCAAGCCCGGACGAAACCTTGCCGTCATTCTTGAGATCGCGGCCATGAACAACCGTCAGAAGAGAATGGGCTATAACGCCGCCGAGGAGTTCAACAAGCGACTTCTTGAGCAGATGGGAGCATTCTGATGTTACCTATATTGGCATCCAAAATGGCAAGCTTTACCGTCTCTCTCACGGGTGACGAAGCGGCGCGCGCGCGCGCCGAGGGGCTTCTTCCCGAATGCGCCGAGAAGCGCGATGCGGTGGACAACACCACCTCCTACCGTTGCTACGGCTTGAAGGGCGAGTGGGAAGCCATTCTTGAGGCGCTTGCCAAAAAGCTTTCCGCGGTGAGCGGTCTTGAATTTTTGATCCACGGCTCCGCCCGTCTTGTTGACGAGAGACACGTGGATTTCCGCCTTACGTACCACGAGGGCGAGGCAACCCTGCAGTTCTCCCGGCCCTACGTGGTGATGTGCGCCGACGAGTATGACGATTACGAGGATTTTTGCCTCGGCTATTGCGACAAGGACGGCAAGCCGATGTATACCGTCAGCCAGTACGTAAGCTTTCTTGACGGTCTTCGCTACGTCATCGACGGCGACTACACGAACGTTGCCGAAACGGTGTACCTTACCGAAGAGAGGATCTTGGATCTGAAATAAAACAAAAGCGCCGCGGTTTCCGCGGCGCTTTTGGCGTTCTGCTCCGAAAAAAGCACGCCCATACACTTATTATATCACACCTTTTGGGGCTTGTAAAGAAAAAGTTGTGCAAAAGTGTGAAGTTCTGTTTTTTAAACAATTTTTTCTTGTGAAGTTTTTACAATCTGCCTATTGCAATTGGGAAACGAATCTGCTATACTGTAGGTGAAGACAAGGAGGTACAGTCCAATGGCAAAGTAACTTCAGACTCTTCACTCACCTGTCCGAACCGGTAGAAAACGACCCGCGAGGGTCACGGTAGAAACGCGGCGGCGATACGCATCATATAGAGTAAGCTCCAAACGTTCGGCAGCAGGAAGAGAGCAAAGCATTCGCCCCTTCGTCCATCTCGCATAACAAACGACGGTCTTTCTCGTACGAAAAAATCTATGAATGTGAATGGTAAGAGAGATGTGGGACAACGCGAACGGGTAGATTAGGAAAGAGAGGATCACAAAAGATGTTAGATACTAAGAACGATCAGAAGTGACCCTTGGTTGCGGACAAATTGCTGTAGCCAAGGGTCACTTCTGTTTTTGCCATATTGTGTAGCTCATGGTGCGCCATGAGTTTTTTTGTTGTGTTAAAAAGCGGACTGCAGATGTGCAGTCCGCTTTTTCTGAATAGTTACGACTTGGCAGCCTTTTTCTTCTCCATCCAGTAATGTACGAAATAGAAACCGACGATGTACAAAAGGAAAAGGGAGATGACGATCATGGGGTAGAACACCGGGCTTCCGCCGACGAGATTGTAAAAAATATCGTAGGGCGTGCCGTCGCCGCGACGCAGGAACATATAGTTATAATCCAAAAGGTAGTTTGCGGTGAAGGCTGCGGTGCAGAACACGCCGAGAATGGAGAAGGTGATCCACATATTCTTGCGGTTGAGCTTACCCAAACCGCAGATCATGATGTACAGCGAAGCGAATCCGGAGATGGAGTGCGTGATGCCGGAGACAACATTCGGGAAGGACAGCACGGGGTAGGCGTTGTAGTTTTGACCAGCGCCATAGGTGCCGAGGACTGCTCCCAAAATA
>JAZLBM010000051.1:0-5840 GCA_045613705.1 Eubacteriales bacterium
TCGGGTGCGTTTTTGTTTGCGTTGATTGTATTCCAAAAAAGATTCTCCCAAATGGTTGCAAAAATAAGAAAACGGTGATATAATGGAATTGTTACAAAAAGAAAGGGGGCATTTGCCATGATTTTTTGGATAATTATTTGGTTTTTGGTGCTTGCCGCGCTTGTGGCTATTGAAGCTGTTACAGCCGATCTTCTAACGATTTGGTTTATGCCGGCAGCGGTTGTTTGCATTATTCTTGCGGCGCTGAAGGTACCGTTTCCTATTCAGATCATCGTATTTTTTGTGCTTTCGGCAATATTCGTTGTGCTGTATAAGAAGGTGCTGAAAAAATACATAGTCAGCAAGAAAAATCAAAAAACTAACGTTGATCTTATTGTTGAAGAAACGGGCGTTGTGCAGGAGGAGATCAACAATCTTGCCGCAACCGGTCTTGTAAAGGTAAAAGCGCAGATGTGGACGGCAAGAAGCAGCGATGATTCCGTTGTACTTCACGTCGGCGAGCACGTTCGCGTTGTCAGCGTTGAGGGTGTAAAGCTTATCTGCGAAAAGGCTGACAAATAATGACTTTGGTTTTATTGTCCGTCAATAAAATATAAAAACAAAAAACGGAGGTTTGTTATGATTGGTATTGTTTTAGGTGTTCTTGCTATCTTGGCCATTGTGGTGATCGTCACCAACATTCAGGTAGTACCCCAGAGTAAGGCATACGTGATTGAGCGTATCGGTACGTATTATACGACCTGGAACACGGGAATCCACGTTAAGTTTCCCTTTATCGATCGCGTAGCAAAGCAGATTTCCTTGATGGAGCAGGTTGCCGACTATCCGCCGCAGCCCGTTATTACCAAGGATAACGTTTCCATGCAGATCGACACCGTTATTTTCTACCAGATCACGGACTGTAAGCTTTATACCTACGGTCACGCCAATCCCGCAAAGGCAATTGAGCACATTACGGCGACAACGCTCCGTAATCTGATTGGTGAGCTGGAGCTTGATAGCACCCTGACCTCTCGCGACGTCATCAACAACAAGATGAGAGCCATTCTTGACGAAGCAACCGACCCTTGGGGTATTAAGGTTACGAGAGTTGAGCTGAAGAATATCATTCCTCCTCCTGAAATTCAGGAAGCGATGGATAAGCAGATGAAGGCAGAAAGAGAACGCCGTGAGGCGATCCTTCGTGCAGAGGGTGAAAAGAATTCTGCCATCCTTCGTGCAGAGGGTGAAAAGCAGTCCATTATTCTTGCCGCAGAGGCAGCAAAGCAGTCCAAGATCCTTGCCGCAGAGGCACAGAGACAGGCAAGAATCTGCGAGGCAGAAGGTGAAGCAGAGGCGATCCTGAGAGTGCAGAGCGCAACGGCAGAGGGAATCAAGCTGATCAACGAGGCGGCTCCCACCCAGGGCTATCTTACCATCAAGAGCCTTGAGGCCTTCGCAAAGGCTGCAGACGGACAGGCAACCAAGATCATTATTCCGTCCGAGATCCAGGGCGTTGCCGGCTTGGTGTCTTCCATAAACGCGATGGTTGACGGAAAGTAACGATCAATACAAGGCGTGCGGAATCATCCGCACGCCTTTTCTTTTTTGATTGACAAAGCGCTGTGTTTGTGATACAATATCCTAAGATCATTAAAAGCGGAGAAAGATATGACGTACAATACCTATTTGTTTGATTTTGACGGAACGCTTGTGGACTCTATGCCCTCGTACGTTTCGGTAATGCTGAGGATCCTGGACGAAAACGGCGTGGCGTACACGGACGATATTATCAAGATCATCACCCCCTTGGGATATACGGGTACTGCCAAGTACTATATTGAAAAGCTGGGTCTCAACCTGCCCGTGGAGACCGTCGTGGCACAGATGAACCAATATGCCTACAACGAGTACGCCTATAAGATTCAGGCAAAGAGCAACGTGATCGACACCCTGCAAAAGCTGAAGGCAGAAGGCGCTGATCTTCACGTGCTGACGGCAAGCCCACACAAGGTGCTGGATGTGTGCCTCGAGCGACTGGGCATTTTTGATATTTTCACAAACGTGTGGTCGTGCGACGATTTTGCCACCACCAAGGCGGATCCCGAGATCTACCGTATGGCGGCGGCGCGGATCGGCAAGCCCGTCGACGAGATCCTGTTCCTCGACGACAACTACAACGCCGATAAAACGGCGGTGAGTGCCGGTATGAAGGTCTGCGGTGTTTACGACGCCTCGTCCCACGAATATACCGATGAGATCAAGTCGGTGGCTCACCACTATATCAACGATTTTTCCGAGCTGATGGCTCTGTAAAAGAAAAAGCACTGCGATGCAGTGCTTTTTTTATTTCATTTACAGCTTGCAGATCAGCGAAGCGATGCGCTTGGAAAGCTCGGGGAGGGAAGAGAGAACCGCATATTCCTCGGGGCTGTGGATTCGTCCGCCTTCAGCACCGAGCTGATCGATGCTGGGAATGCCGAACACCGTGGTATCGGCGGCGTCGGAGCCACCCTTGCCGGCGAAGGGCTTCAAGGCAGAGAAGCCTACGTCCTCGAAGATCTCGTTGATCCGTGTTGCAAGCCTGTCATTCATCTCGCAGGGCTCCATTGCCACGCGGAAGCCAAATTGCTCGAGCTCACAGGTGCAGCCGCTTACGTGGGTGGTCTCTGCGACCTGCTTGGCGTATTCTGTGACCCAAGCCAACTGCTCGGCGTTGGCAAAGCGGATGTTGGCCTTGAACTCGCAGTAGCCTGCAACGGTGTTGGGAACCGTTCCGCCCGAGATAACGCCGCAGTTGCAGGTGAGTCCCGCATCGTCCTTCAGCTTTTCCATCTCGATGATCTTGTGGGCGGCCTCGGCAATGGCGTTGGCGCCGCGCTTCGCACAGCTGGAGGAATGTGCCTCGATGCCGTGGATCTTAAAGGTAAAGGTGACGATGCCCTTGCGCACAGTGCACATGGTGCCGGGGTTATATCCCTCAAGGTTTATGAAGGCAACGGAATCCTTTGCTTGCTCACACATATACTGAATGGTGGCTTTGTTCGACAGACGGCTGCCGTTTTCCTCGTCGCTTTGCAGAAGGAACTTGACGGGTCTGTCGCAAAATCCGCAAGCGTCAAGCGCTTCCATAGCAAGAAGACCAACAACAAGACCGCCCTTGCAGTCGCACACACCGGGACCGTAGATCTTATCACCCTCAATGCGAACGGGAGGCGTTCCGAAGGCGCCGATGGGGTGCACGGTATCCATATGTCCCGAGATGCTGACGGGCTGGCCCTTGGCATCGGGGTTCATCGTGATGCAGACTACGTCGCCGGCGAGCGACTGGGGGAAAATATCCACCTTCCAGCCTTTTTCCTTGGCAAAATCGATAAAGAATTTGCCGACGGCATCAACGCCCGCCTTGCTTGCCGTAGGACTTTCTATATTACAGATCTGCTCCCAGATCGCAACGTACTTATCGTAAAGAGAATCAATGGTATCAAAAATCTTTTGCATGGAAAAAGCTCCTTCCTTAATATACCGCTATTGTACCACCGATTTGCGCATTTGTAAAGGACAAAACGGAATTTTGTGGATAAAGAAAAAGCACCCCGAAGGGTGCTATCACGGTTAACCGTTTTTCTTGCGGATGTTGAGAAGTCTTACGGTCGCGGGGCTGAGGATAATGTTGGAAAGAAGCTCAAATACGAAATTGAGTCCAACGAAGAAGATGATAAGATAAGCGCCGACGGACATTCCTTGACTTGCGGCTCCGGTGTTGACTGTATCCATAAAGAAAGCGAAGCAACCGAGAAGGAAGATGCCCGTGTTGACAACGGGGCAAACGATCGCCGCAACGGTGACGGCAAGGTAGCGATTTTTCTTTTCAAGAAGCTTATACACAAGACCCGCGCACAAGCCTGCAAGAATACCCTTTACCATAACGGTGATAATGGTTCCGGGGATGCTGAGACCCATCCAGAAGGCGGAATCTGCCGTCATAAAGAAGACGATACCGGAAACACCGCCAAGCCAAGCGCCCGCAAGCGGACCGCACAAGGCCGCACCTAAAACTACGGGAATGAGGGTAAGAGAGATGGAGGCAAGGCCGCCGATCTTAATAAAACCGCCCATATAGGCTAAAAGCGCAACCAGCGCCGTAAGCAACGCCAAGAGGGTAAGATCCCTTGTTGACATTTTTCTGTTTTTCGTCATTTTCATAATGCTCTCCTGTAACTCGCCGGCAAATGGGTGAGGGAATCTTAACAACCTTATTATAGCTTTCCTTTCCGTTTTTGTCAAGAGATAGAAAAAGATAAAAATCACGTAAGGGTTGGTTGATTTTTTATAAGGTTTGTGCTATACTCATCCATATGGGAGGTGACGCTATGAAGCTTGGAAGCGTTATGATATTCGGAGACAGTTACTCTACCTATCGGGGCTATATCCCGGAAAATTATGCGACCTATTATGCCGATGAGCCCTTTAAGCCCACTGACGTCAATCAGGTGGATCAGACCTGGTGGCATCAGCTGTTCGACTATGCGGGCGCATCGCTCGTGCAAAATAACAGTTGGTCGGGCTCGACCGTTTGCTATACCGGCTACGGTGGCGTGATCTGCAAGGATACCTCGTCCTTCATTTGCCGCTTTCGTAAGCTGAAGGAAGCAGGCTTTTTCCGCGAGAATCGCATCGATACGCTTTTCGTTTTTGGCGGCACCAACGACAGCTGGTGCGGCGCACCCACGGGTGAGCCAAAGTATGCCGATTGGACGGAGACGGATCTGTATTTTTCCGTACCGGCGGCCTCCTATTTCCTGCACGAGCTGCGAGAGACTCTGTCGAACGCGCAGATCGTTGTGATCGTCAATACCAATCTGAAGGCGGTTTTGACCGAGGCCTTTCGTGAATCCTGCCGCCGCTTCGACCTTTTCTGCGTGGAGCTGAAGGATATCGATAAAATGGGCGGTCATCCTACCGTTCTCGGCATGGCACAGATCAAGGATCAAATTGTTGAAACACTTGGAATAGAATCCGGAGAATAAAAATGTCAGTTGAAAAAGCAAAAAAGCATTTGGAGTCGGTGGGTCTTGGTGACCGTCTGACCATCCATACCGTCGAGTGCGATACGGTGGAGCATGCCGCCGAGACCATCGGCTGTGAAGCCGCACATATCGCAAAGACCATGTCCTTTCTTCTGGACGAGCAGCCTATCGTCATCGTTTGCGCGGGCGACGCGAAGATCAAAAACGGAAAATATAAAGGATACTTTGGCAAGAAAGCCAAAATGGTGCCTTTTGAGGACGTAGAGCGCGTGATCGGTCACGAGCCGGGCGGCGTTTGCCCATTTGGCGTGTGTGAGGGCGTAAGGGTGTACCTTGACGTTTCGCTGAAGCGGTTTGAAACGGTACACGCCGCAGGCGGCGCAAGAGCGGCGACGGTTCGTCTGTCGCCCGACGAGTTGGCTTCGGCGGTCGTTTCCGAGGATTGGGTCGACCTCTGCGACGGTTGGCAAGGGGAAGAGAATGCCGAGTAAGAACGCGACCGTAAAGAAGGCCCTTCTCGATAGCCTGCCCGTGTTTGCGGGATATATGGTGCTCGGTATGGGCTCCGGCCTTTTGCTTCGCACCCGAGGCATCGGCGTGCTTTGGGCGGGGCTTACCAGCCTGTGCATCTATGCGGGCTCCTTGCAATTTGTTGCCACCGATCTTGTGGCAAGCGGCGCGGGACTTCTTACCACAGCGGTCACGGCGCTTTTGGTCAATCTTCGCCATCTGTTTTACGGCATTTCCATGATCGATAAATACCGAGGCGTCAGGAATAAGCCGTTTCTCATCTTTACCTTGACCGACGAGACCTATTCTTTGGTTTGCGAG
>JAZLBM010000052.1:0-3032 GCA_045613705.1 Eubacteriales bacterium
TCGGTGCGCTTGGCGTTTCCGCTTCGGCCGTATACGAACTGAAGGGAGCGGCGAACCGACTTGATGGCGTTGGCAAGAAGCAGAGCCGTTCCGCTGGGCGCGTCCAGCTTGCGGTTGTGGTGCTTCTCGATGATCTCAATATCCGCATCGGGGAAGGTCTTTGCGGTGATCTTGGCAAGCTCTACAAGGAGGGCTACGCCAAGGGACATATTGGCAGAGTGGAATACGGGGATGCTTGCGGCACTCTTTTTGATAAGAGCCAGCTCCTCCTCGGTGTGTCCCGTGGTGGCAACCACGGTGGGAATGCCCTGTGCCGTGGCGTATTTCAGAAGCGCCTCCGTGCCCGCGTGGTGCGAGAAGTCGATAATGACGTCGGGCTTCTCCTTCACGGCGGCAAGGTCGCGGTATACGGGTACTGCGGTAATATCGGTTTCGTTTACGTCATAGCCCGCCGCGGGAACCGCACCGCGGTAGCCCTCCTCGGCAAGCTTCAGCACCTCACGGCCCATACGTCCGCCGATGCCGCAAATGAGTATTTTCATAATGATCTCCTCAGATGAGATTCTGCTCGCGCATCAGCGAGAGAAGAACCTTTTCGTTATCTTCTTCCATCTTGGTAAGGGGCAGACGGAGGGAGTTTTCGCTGTAGCCCATAGCGGACATTGCCGCCTTTACGGGGATGGGGTTGACCTCGCAGAAGAGGGCATTGACAAGGGGCAGAAGCTCCAGCTGCGCGTCAAGGCTCTGCTGCGTCTTGCCTTCAAAGAAATCGTGGCACATACGGGAGGTCTCCTTCGGCATCAGGTTGGAAAGAACCGAGATAACGCCGATACCGCCCAAAGAGAGGATGGGTGCGATCTGGTCGTCATTGCCCGAATAGATATCAAGCTTTCCGCGGGTAAGTGCCGCAAGCTCGGCGATCTGAGAGATGTTGCCCGAGGCTTCCTTGATGGCAACGATGTTGGGATGCTCGGCAAGAATGGCCGCGGTCTTGGGCAGAATGTTACAACCCGTACGGGAAGGAACGTTGTAAAGAATGATGGGCTTGGTAGAAATATCGGCTACGGCGGTGAAGCTTGCGATAAGACCCTTCTGGGTTGCCTTGTTGTAGTAGGGCGTTACCAGAAGAATGGCGTCCGCGCCTGCCTCGCACGCGTAGCGAGTCAGATCGATGGCGTAATCGGTGTCGTTGGAGCCTGTGCCCGCGATAATGGGTACACGACCTGCTACGTGATCAACGGCAAACTTGATGGCGTCGCGATGCTCCTCGTCGGTGAGGGTGGATGCCTCTCCCGTGGTGCCGCAAACGACGATGGCGTCGATGCCCTCGGCGATCTGCCAGTCAATGAGCTTTGCGAAACGCTCGTAGTCGATCTTGTTGTCCTTGAAGGGGGTGATAATGGCGGTTGCCGCTCCCTTGAATACGGTGTTTTTCATAGTGGTTGATCCTTTCGTGTTTTCAGCGTCTCTCTGCCATAAGAAAAGGGCAGAGGATATACGCGAAAAGCGCCGCTCTGCCCGTTGTTTCACAATCGTTTTGCATAAAAAACAGCCGCATACACGGCCATCGCAAACCCTTCCTATGAAACGGAATGGGGAAGTGGATAGCTCTCCGCATTTCTGCGACAGCACAACGGATGTTCTCCGAGATGCCAGACGGGAGGTTCGCCTTGTCCCATCTTCGGCACCGGATCCTTTCACGCCCGCAACGCCCTGCGAGGGCTTTGACACGGGGGCTACTGATCTCCTGGTGCACCTCTATCGTATGAGGACAGTATAGCACTTTTTGGGGGCGGTGTCAAGATATTTTACCGTTTTTTCTTAGTGTGAATGCCGAAATTCCTACTAAATTTTATATATACGTTATAAACTTTGATGGTTCTTGATTTTTTTTGCAAAACCCATTGACTTTCGCACTTTAATGTGCTAAAATATCAAAAAATCAAAAGATAGGTGGAACTCAAAATGAAACATACAATTCCCGAGGAGACCCGAGAACTGTTCCGTGCCATTCTGACCCTCAAGGATGAGGAGGAATGCGCCGCGTTTTTCGAGGATATCTGCACCATCAAGGAAATCCAGGATCTGTCCCAGCGGCTGCAGGTGGCGACCATGCTGAATCGGGGCGAGAAGTATCAGCACATTGAGCAGGCAACGGGCGCGAGCACCGCGACCATCAGCCGTGTAAACAAGTGTCTGGTATACGGCAGCGGCGGCTATCGCACGGTGTTGTCCCGCGGATCCGAGGCAGAAGGGAAGGAACAAGAATGAGCCTTTACGAAACGGTTACCAAGCGGGATGAGCGGGCGCTTTACGAGCTGCGCTCTCTCTATCGCAGATACGGGTACGCCCAATATAAAATGAGCAAGTTTGAGGAATACGACCTCTACGTGCGCAACAAGAGCTTTTTGCTTTCGGATCACGTGATCACCTTTACGGACACCGACGGCAAGCTGATGGCGCTGAAGCCCGACGTTACCTTGTCTATCGTGAAGAACAGCAAAGACCGGGCAGACGGCGTCAGAAAGGTATATTATAACGAGAACGTGTACCGCGTGCCCCGTGGTGAGCTCTCCTTCCGTGAGATCATGCAGACGGGACTTGAGTGCATCGGTAACATTGATACCTATTGCATCGCCGAGGTGCTGATCCTGGCGGCCAAGAGCCTTGCGGTCTTATCTCCCGATTACGTGTTGGATATCTCCCACCTTGGCGTGGTGTCCGCGCTGATCGAACGCCTTGGCGCTTCGGAGGAAGCGCGTCAGCAGATCCTGCAATGCGTTGGCGAGAAGAATCCTCACGGCATCGACGGCATTTGCCGCGCGGAGGGACTTGAGACGGATGCGGCAGAGATGCTCAAGCGCTTGATGACGGCGGACGGTGACTGTGACCGTACCCTTGCGCTTCTTCGTGAGGTCGATTGCGGTGAGGCGGCAGAGGAGCTCGGTGCCATTCTTTCGGCAGTGCGCGAAAGTGTTACTCCCGAGAAGATCCGTTTGGATCTCTCGGTGGTCAACGATATGAATTACTAC
>JAZLBM010000053.1:0-4635 GCA_045613705.1 Eubacteriales bacterium
ATGTCGGTTGGCGGTCAGATGGGACTGACCGGCGAGATCGACAATTATCCCGGCTTTGAGGAGGGGGTGGACGGTCTCACCCTCGGTATGAAAATGCAGGCGGGTGCCCAGCGCTTCGGTGCCAAGACCAAGTATGGCGAGGTCAGAGCCCTCACCCTTGAGGGGGAGCTGAAAAAGATCACCCTTGCCCGCGGCGAGCTCCTTTCGCGCACCGTGGTCATTGCTACGGGTGCCAATCCTCGAACCCTTGGTATTGAGGGGGAGGAAATGCTCGTTGGTCGGGGGCTTCATTATTGTGCCCATTGTGACGGCCGCTTTTATCAAGGAAAGACGGTGATCGTGGTGGGCGGTGGCAATTCGGCGGCGTCGGATGCCCTGTATCTGTCCCGACTTGCCAAAAAGGTCATCGTGATCCACCGCCGCGACACCCTTCGCGCCACCAAGCTTTACCACGCGCCTCTTATGCAGGCGGAAAACGTGGAATTTCTGTGGGACAGCACGGTGACCGACTATATTGTGGATAAGCGCGTGACGGGCGTTCGGGTGAAGAACCTGAAAACGGGTGAGGAGACCGAGGTGGAGTGCGACGGACTGTTCGTCAGCATCGGTCGCAAGCCTGCCACCGAGCCCTTTACGATGCTGACCCTCGACGAGCACGGATATATCGTGGCGGACGAGACCACAAGAACAGATCTGCCCGGCGTATTTGCCGTGGGCGACGTGCGAACCAAGACCCTGCGCCAGGTGGTGACCGCCGTAGGTGACGGCGCGGTTGCGGCACACTATGCAGAGGAATATATTGCGCAAACAAGCGAATAAAAACCATATAAAACACAATAAAAGGAGTAAAAAGATGTCTGTTATTTACGTAACCAAGGAAAATTTTGATGAGATCAAGAACGGCGCAAAGCCCGTGCTTCTTGACTTTTTTGCCGAGTGGTGCGGCCCCTGCCGTATGATCGCTCCCATCATCGATGAGATCGCCGAGGAGCGCGAGGACGTTGCGGTCTGCAAGATCAACGTGGACAACGAGCCCTCCCTTGCCGAGGCCTTCGGCGTATTCAGCATTCCCACCCTTGTGGTGCTGAAAAACGGCGAGGAGGTTGCCCGCGCAACGGGTGCCCGTCCCAAGGATTCCATCCTCGATATGATCGACTGATAGCAACAAAAAAGCTGACCGAAAGGTCAGCTTTTTTGTTTAGATCGTTGTGGTATACCGCGAGAAGCCGCTTGAGGTGTGCTGTGTGCCGTCGGAAAGCACCCAAAGCACTTCCACGTCGGCAAGGCTCTCCACAAGCGCCATACCGTCCTCAAGGGGCATACAGAAGAGGGCGGTGGACAGGGCGTCGGCCCGGGCGGAATTGAGGCATACGACGGACACCGAAAGATACCCCTCGGCGGGCATCAGCGTGTCCTTGTCGATGATGTGGTGATAGGAGACGTCTCCTACCTCGTAAAAGCGCTGATAGGAGCCGCTGGTGACGATGGACTGGTTGGTCAGCGCCAGATAGGCGAGGTAGGCCTCCTCGGCCTCCTGATCGGGATTTTCCACGCCTGCGATCCACGGCGAGCCGTCGGGCTTTGCACCCACGGTGCGCACGTTGCCGCCCACGTTGAGAATATAACCGCTGACGCCTTGCGCCTCAAGGTGCTGCGCCACCATCTCCACGGCGTAGCCCTTGGCAATGGCGCCTACGTCAAGGGTCATTGCGGGGTCTGCCAGAAAGACGGTGCAGGCCTCCTCGTCGATGATCACGTCGTCGATATTGGTGTGCTTTGCTGCCTCCGTGAGCTTGTCCATAGGAGGGAGCTTCGCCGCCCAAGGCTCATCGCGCCCTGCGGTGCGGTATGCGTGCCAGATGGAAAGCACGCTGCCCATAGCCACGTTCAGATGTCCGTCCGTGAGGGTATACATCTCCTTGGCGTACAGAAGCATATCAATGATCCGTCTGTCCACCGTTACGGTGCGGTGAGCGCCGTCCACAAGATCATTGATGGTGCAGAGGTTCTCAAGCCCCTCATAGCGGGTGTAGATGGTGAAGAGTCGATGGTATTCCTCAAGCAAGGCCAGTGCCTCGCTGCTGATCCTATTAAAGGTCTCCTCGTCGGTCTCATAGCCCTTGATGGTGGTTGCCGTATCGAAATAATCGAGCGAATAGGCGGCAAACTGTTGGGGCTTTCCACACGAGGTAAGGGACAGGGAAGAGAGGAGCACCGCGAAAAGAATGAGGATGGAAAGCAATCGTTGCTTTTTCATAAGCTTCTCCATAAGATGAAAAAGGGAGGAAAATCCTCCCTTTTGTATTTTGGATCAATTAGCCGATCTTGGAAGCAGCCTTTACAAAGCCGCTGACGTAGATGGTGCAGCCTGCAGCCTGAACGTCTGCGGTACCCTTGTAGTCAGCACCCATAAGGCCTGCGATCTCGCTTGCGGTCTTGCCAAGGCAAGCTGCGTCAAACGCTGCTGCCTGCTCGAACCACTCCTTGGTAGCGCCGCCGTAAGCAACCATACCGTAGTTGGCACCCTTTTCCTTCTTGGAAAGGATCTGAGCGGATGCGTCGAAGGTGGTCTTACCGGTAGCATCGAAGCCGAAGGTAGCCTCTACACAGTCGCTGGAAGCGGCAACAACCTTGCCCTCAGCGTTTACAGCTGCTGCGAAGAGGTAGGTCTCAAGCTTGTTGGAGCCCTTAGCCTCTGCGGTAGCATCGGTAGCGGTCTGGGAGGTAGCAACACCGAGCTTCAGGGTGTCGTTTGCGGTAGCGTTGGAAGCAACTGCATTTGCAACTGCCTTCTCGATCGCCTTTGCAAAGTCGGAAACGTAGATGGTGCAGCCGGCAGCCTGAACGTCTGCGGTTCCCTTTGCGTCCTCAGCAACAAGTGCCTTAACCTCTGCTGCGGTCTTACCAACGATAAGTGCGCAGAAAGCGTCAGCCTGCTCGAACCACTCCTTGGTAGCGCCGCCGTAAGCAACCATGTTGTATCCGTCGCCAAGCTCATACTTGGTCTTGAAGGACTCGGTTACAACGGCCTTACCGTCAGCGGTGTGGCCAACCTTGCTGTCAGCACAGTCGATGAAAGCCTTTACGATCTTGCCTGCGTCGTCAACGAGAACGGCAGCGGCGGTAACGGTCAGCTGGTCATTGCCTGCCGTGTCAGCGGCATCGGTAGCGGAACCGGAAACGCTCACGCCAAGACCAAGCTTCAGGGTAGCCTCTGCTTCGTTACCTGCGTCATTACCACAGCCTACGAAAGCGAAGAGGGAGACAACCATGAGGGTTGCCAAGAGTACAGTTAAAATCTTCTTCATTGTCATTCTCCTTTTAATGATAGTTTTTTAGAGTATCCAAAATATTATACCCCCTCGACGAAAAATTGTCAAGGGGGTGTCTATATTATTTTCGGAAAATTCGTTCTCTCGGGATCCGTTTTACAAGAAGCGCACCGCAAAGACCGATGAAAATACCGGAGATGGTACCCGTTACGGCAAGCACCAATAAATAGTAGGCGATCTTTGTCGTGTCAAGGATCACCATTGCCACGAGGATCTGTCCTAAATTGTGCATTACGCCTCCGGTTACGCTGACGCCTATGGTGGAAAACTTGTTCGTTTTCTTCAGAAGGCTCATAGCAAGGAGGCTCAGCACCGCACCTGCTACGCTGTAGGCAAGACTTACCGCGTTGCCGAACATACAGGCGGCAAGGAGTATACGGACGAAGGATACCAAGGCCGCGTATTTGGTGTCAAGGCAGTACAGAACGTAAAGGATGATCACGTTGGGAAGACCTACCTTGATACCGGGCACCGACACGAAGAGGGGAGGAAGCAGAAATTCCACATAAGCCAACAACAGCGCCACCGACGCGGTAATGCCCACGAAGGCGACTCTGCGAATGCTTGCGCTTCTGTTTCTCATGGCGTCCTCCTTATACGATAATGTCGGGTTGATTTTGTCCGTTCGTTCGGATCTCGACGACGACGTCGTTGGGAAGGCAGATGATGCTCTGCCCGTTGAAGTGGATGGGTCGGTGGGCGGCACAGATGCCGTCGGGACAGCTGGCCTCGCTGACGCGCACCTCACCGTTTTCGATAACGATCACGTTGAAGGCGTCGCCCACGCGCACCTCTATTCTTTGGTCAACGTCAAGAGGATACTCGCCGAAAGCCTCGCCGTCAAGAAGCACGGTCACCGTGTTGCCCTCGGTGCGGAGGAGGAAGAGGCAGAGCGCCGCCGCGGCGATGACCAGAAGAAGGATGACGATCAGCTTGATATCGTTCAGTACCTTAACGCCACCGCTTTTGGCGGTGGCGTCGGTGTTCATATGAGAATTCATTTCTTGAAGCGGTAGCCATCGGGCAGGTCGGGGAAGTGAGTCTTCTTCAGACAGCCCGTGGGACAACCTTCGGTGCAAAGACCGCATCCGGTACACTTTGAGTAGTCGATAACGGCGCAGTTGTCAACGACGGTGATAGCACCCTCGGGACAGGTCTTCTCACACTTCTTACAGCCGATACAAGCACCCTTGCAGGCCTTGCGGGCGTCGGCACCCTTATCCTTGTTGCTGCAGTATACGGCGGTGGCCGTCTCCTGGGGGATCAGGGTGATGATCTTCTTGGGGCAGACCTTGGTGCAAAG
>JAZLBM010000054.1:0-2379 GCA_045613705.1 Eubacteriales bacterium
GATCTCTCTGTAACGGGAGAACCCGTCCGCGCCTACTCGGCATAGCCTTTGGGGCGGCGACTCCGGGAGGAGTTATCCATCGTTTCACACGCCGTCTTGCACCGTCCGACGGCTCTCTGCACTGCTCCGCGATCTTACTTCCCTTCACGGTCTTTGAATATAGGAATATTTTATCGCATTTTTGTGAATTTGTCAACGAAAATCGACGGCGCTTTTGACTTTTTCCCGTTTGGCATAAAGTGTCACAAGCTTTGCCACAATCATCTGTGCAAATTGCACAAATAATTTTATCAAATTGTATGACTCTTGACATACGGAAAAAGTTTTTTTATAATAAAGACGTAATCTTTTGACAAGGCAGGTATGTCTATGAACCGTTTTATAGGGCTTATGCTCGCGCTTCTCTTGTTCTTCTCTGTGGTGATTCCCGTCTCGGCGGCTCCCACCGACGGTCTCACCTTCGCAGAGAACGAGTCCTATCCCATCTCCCGTCCCTTTGAGGCCATTCCCCTCACCTTTGAGGCCTGGGTCTACGTGCCCACCGGCGACAGCGCCCGACAGGGTACCGTCATCGGCAACTATGAGGGCGGCGTATCCTGTGTCAACTTTGAGATCACCACAAGCGGAAGACCCCGTCTCTACGTGGTTGACAGCACCAAAACGGTACGTGACTACACCTTCTCGGGCGCTGACGTGCGCACGGGCGACTGGGCTCACGTAGCCATCGTATACGATTCCGCGAACGACAAGGTGGATTGCTATATCAACGGCACCCTTCGCGCCACCAAGACGGGCGCCCCCGCTATGGAATCCTCCGTGATCGGCACGGCTTTCGCTCTCGCGGGCGACAATCGCTCGGGCAACGCCCAGTATTTCAAGAACGCCCTTCGCTCGGTATCGCTTTTCACAAACGCGCGCACCGCCGATGAGATCAAGGCCGATATGGAAAAGGTCAAGCACACCGACCCGAACCTTCTGGCCCACTACGACCTCACCGCACCCATTCTGAACGACACGGTCATTGACGACGGAAACGGTATGTACGACGTGTTGCGCGTCCGCACCTGGTTCACCGACAAGGAGCCCGTCACCGACTACGCCTACGCCTTCTGTGTGGTGGGCGACACCCAGAAGATCACCATCAACGAGCCCGACAAGCTCAGCTGTATCTACGACTGGATCGTTGCCAACAAGGACGAAAAGAAGATCGCCTACGTCTTTGGTCTTGGCGACATCACCGATAAGGACACCGCCGAGGAATGGGCGGTGGCAAAGACTGAGATCGGCAAGCTTGACGGCGTAGTTCCCTACTCTCTCGTTCGCGGCAACCACGACTCCTCCGCCAAGTTCAACGCCACCTTCGGCACCGAAGCCTATCGGAGTATGTTCGATGGCTTCCGCCGCGAGGATAAGCTGGAGACCTCCTACACCACCTTCACGGTGGGCGAGGTGAACTATCTTCACATCACTCTTGACTACGGCCCCACCGATGCCGAGCTTGCCTGGGCGTGCGAGGTCGTGGAGGCGCACCCCGACCACCGCGTGATCCTATCCACCCACGCCTACCTCTTCCGCGACGGCACCACGCTTGACGAAAACGACGTATATCCGCCCCGTACGCCCGGTTCCACCAACGGCAAGAACAACGGCGACGACATCTGGGAAAAGCTTGCCGCAAAGTACGAAAACATCTTCCTCGTGCTTTCGGGACACGATCCCTGCTCAAACGTTATTGTGACCCAAACCAAGGGTGAGCACGGCAACGTGGTGACCCAGATGCTCATCGACCCCCAGGGCGTTGACGCCGCCGAGGGCGCTACGGGTCTTGTAGCGATGCTGTACTTCGGGGATAACGGCCGCACGGTATCGGTCGAGTATTACTCCACCGTCCGCGATCAGTTCTTTATGTCCACAAGTCAGATGGAGATCACCGTCCCCGCCTACGTGGTAGCCACGGTCGAGCCTGAAGAAAGCGAGACCGAGACGGAAACAGAAGCGGCAGAAACCACCCCCACAGGCGACGGGCAGACCGACACCGCCGAGGAGGAATTCCCCAAGGGCGCCTACGTTGCCATCCTTGCCGCCGTGCTTCTCGACTGCATCCTCGTTCCCATTCTCGTCAGAAGAAATAGAAAATTAAAGAAATAAAGAAAAGGCTCGGAGCGTGGCTCCGAGCCTTATTGTTTTACAGCTTATAGACCCAACCGTAGGGATCCTCGCACTTGCCCCACTGGATACCCGTCAGAGTATCGTAAAGCTTTGCGGTGACCTCACCGATGGCGCCGCCGTTGATCTCGTATTCTACGTCCTCGTACATCAGCTTTCCGATGGGAGAAACGACAGCCGCAGTACCGCAGCCCCATGCCTCCTCAAGGCGAC
>JAZLBM010000055.1:0-9407 GCA_045613705.1 Eubacteriales bacterium
CAAGGGCGGTCGCGAGAATACGGGTATGGAGGCCATCGAGTGGATCCGCACCTGCGTGGAGCGCGGCGCGGGCGAGGTGGTGCTCAACTCCATCGACACCGACGGCGTGAAGGGCGGCTTTGACCTTGAGATGCTGGAGGCAGTCTGCAACGTGGTCTCCGTCCCCGTGATCGCGTCGGGCGGCGCGGGCTGCATTGACCATTTTACCACCCTCTTCAAGACCCTTCCGGGCGTTGATGCGGGACTTGCCGCGTCCATCTTCCATTTCGGCGAGGTCGATATCCGTGACCTCAAGGCCGAGCTGCGGAATAACGAAATCCCCGTTCGTATTTGAACATAAGATTTACACGAATCAATACAAATTGATGTTTATCGGTGTGTTCGCACTCGCGTTGTAGCCTTCTCTTAGAAAGAGAAGGTGGCGCCGCAGGCGACGGATGAGTGTGCGCCTATTCCGCATTCCATAAGACTTCGCACCCTCATCAGTCGCGTTCCGCGACAGCTTCTCCATCTTGGAGAAGCCTTTAAAAGACTCACCGATAAATCAAAATTTGTTTCAAGAAGGAGAAACCATGATAAATATTGATGAACTGAAATTTGATAAAGACGGTCTCATTCCCGCCGTTGTGGTGGACGCGGAGTCCCGTCGCGTGCTGACCGTGGCCTACATGAACCGCGAGAGCCTTGCTATTTCCATGGAGAAGGGACTGACCTGCTTCTGGAGTCGCTCAAGACAGGAGCTTTGGCTCAAGGGTGAGACCAGCGGCAACTATCAGCACATTCTGTCCATTACCGCAGACTGCGATAAGGACGCGCTTGAGGTGGTGGTGCGCCCCGACGGTCCCGCTTGCCACACGGGAACCTTCTCGTGCTTCGAGCAGCCCGTTTACGAAAACGAAAACGAGCCTGCGCCTTTCTCTCTTGACAGTCTCATGAAGCTGATCGAGGGTAGAAAGACCGACAAGAAGGAAGGCTCCTACACCACCTATCTCTTTGAGAAGGGAATTGACAAGATCCTTAAGAAGGTAGGCGAGGAGTGCACCGAGGTCATTATCGCAGGCAAAGCAAACGATAAGAAGGAAACCATCTATGAGATCGCCGATCTTACCTACCACGTAATGGTTATGATGGTGGAGATGGGCATTTCCCTTGAGGAGATCCACGATGAGCTGGCTTCCCGCCACGTGATCGACCACAAGGTAAAGCAGGAGAAGATGACAAAATGATCCTTGAGGATTTTCACCTTCACACCACCTTCAGCGACGGTAAGAATACGCCCGAGGAGATGATCCGCGCAGCTCTGGATATGGGAATGAAGCGAATCGGCATTTCCGATCACGCGCCCACCCCCTGCGGCGAGAGCTATTGCATCGCGCGTGACAGAGTTGCCGAATACCGCGAGACGGTAAACGCCCTTAAGGAAAAGTATCGGGGGCGCATTGACGTGCTTTGCGGTATTGAACAGGATCTGTATTCCTACGATCCGGCCGAGGGCTACGACTACGTTATCGGCTCGGTGCACGCTTTCCGTCACGGTGACAATTATTACGACGTGGACTATTCGGCAGAGCGCCTGGCAGAGGTAACCGAGCAATTTTACGGTGGCGATTATATGGCGATGGCCGAGGATTATTTCGCCCGTGTGGCACAGCTTGGGGCGATTCGTCCCGATATCATCGGTCATATTGATCTGCTTACCAAGTACAACGAGGGCGACAAAATGTTTAGTACGAGGAACGAGCGCTATCTTGCCGCCGCCTACGGTGCGGTGGATGCGCTTCTGCCGTGCGGTGCCGCCTTTGAGATCAATACGGGCGCCATTTCCCGTAAGAAAAGAACCACCCCCTATCCGTCCGTAGAGATCCTTCATTACATTCTCTCCCACGGCGGACGCGTGATCTTTTCCAGCGACGCCCACAGTGCTGAGAATCTCTGCTACGAATTTGAAACCTGGCACGGTTATTTCCGTGATCTTGGGTTCAAAATTTAAAAAGACTGCCCTCGGGCAGTCTTTTTAAGTTTCAAGACACTTGCAAAAACGAGAAAGATATGCTACAATAAACAGGTAAACATTTGCGAAAGCGAGGATTTGATATGGCACTTGACAGAAACAACGTCCCTGAAAACCGAAAGTGGAGAGTAGAGGACATTTACGAGACCCAGGAGGACTGGGAAAAGGTATACGCCTCGGTTGAAGGCAAGTTGGATTTTTCTAAATACGAGGGCAAGCTTGCTGATGCGGACATGCTTTTCGAATGCCTTGAAAAGCTGAACGAGATCGAGTACGATCTGAGCCAGCTCAGCGTATACGCCTTTATGCGCCGCGACGAGGACACGAGAAAGTCGGAGTTCGCGGCTCTGAACTCCCGTGTACAGATGCTGGGTATGAAGCTTTCGGGCGCGGTCGCGTTCCTCACCCCCGAGCTGACGGCACTCCCCGTAGAGACCCTTGAGGGCTTTGCGAAGGATCCCCGTTTTGCCGACTACGATTATTCCATCCGTCGCATCATTGCCGACAAGCCCCACGTTCTCTCGAAGGAAATTGAGGAGCTTCTCTCCCAGGAGAGCCGTATTTTCAGCGGCTACAGTCAGGTCTTCTCCATGATCGACAACGCCGACTTCCCCTATCCCACTATTACTATGGACGGCAAGAAGGTGAAGCTGACCCACGGCGTCTATGGTCTGGCACTCCGCTCGCCTGACAGAAAGGTGAGAAAGGCGGCCTTTGAGGCATACTACAAGGCTTACATCGGTCTTATCAACACCATTACCGCGGCTTACGTGGGTAACATTGACAAGGACGTATTCCTCGCCCGCGCCCGCAAGCACGATAGCTGTCTTGCAAAGGCAATGCACGCCGAGGACGTGGATATCAAGGTATACGAGAATCTTCTTGACAGCGTGAACAAGGGTCTGCCCCTGCTTCACCGCTACTTCAAGGATCGCAAGAAGATTCTTGGCGTCAAGCAGCTTCATATGTATGACGTATACACCTCTCTTGTGGAGGATGCCGAGCTGAAGCTTGACTATGAGGACGCCTTCAAGCTTGTGAAGGAGGGTCTTGCTCCTCTTGGCGAGCGCTATCAGGCGCTTCTGCAGGAGGCACACGATAACCGCTGGATCGACGTGGAGGAGACCGAGGGCAAGAGAAGCGGTGCATACAGCATCAGCGTATACGGCCTCAAGCACCCCTACGTGCTTCTCAATTATCAGCAGACCACAAGCGACGTATTTACCATCGCTCACGAGCTTGGTCACGCTATGCACTCCTACCATTCTTCCTTGGCACAGCCCCAGGAGAAGGCAGGCTACAAGATCTTCGTGGCAGAGGTGGCAAGCACCGTCAACGAGATCCTCTTGATCAAGCATCTTCTCAAGACCACCGACGACGTGAAGCTGAAGAAGTATCTGCTTTCCTACTATATGGATACCCTCAAGGGCACCCTCTTCCGTCAGACCCAGTTTGCCGAGTTTGAGTTCTTCTCCCACGATCTGGCAGAGAAGGGAAAGCCTCTCACCAAGGACGTGCTTTGCGAGGCTTACCTTGAGCTGAACAAGAAGTACTATGGCAAGTCGGTTGTCTCCGACCCCGAGATCGCTTACGAGTGGGCAAGAATTCCCCACCTCTATCGCGGTTTCTACGTATACAAGTATGCGACGGGTATCATCTCCGCCGTTTCCATCGCCGAGCGCATCCTCTCCGAGGGTCAGCCCGCGGTTGACGATTACTTCCGCTTCCTGTCCTCGGGCGGTAGCGACAGCCCCGTTGAGCTTCTGAAGCTTGCGGGCGTTGACCTTACCAAGACCGACGCCTTTGATTCCGCAATGGAATCCTTCCGCGCGGCTCTTGAAGAGTTCGAAAAACTGGATTGATCCTATGGGGCACCGTAAGGTGCCCCGTTTTTTTTGTCAACTTTTGTCGGCTTTGACTATACTGACAGTAGGCAGGCGTAGCGCTGTCTATTGAAAGGATAGGTGTTTTACATGACGATCAATATTCTGCTTGGGGTGATGCTTCCGTTTCTCGGGACTGCTCTTGGCGCCGCGGGGGTGTTTTTTATGCGAGGAGAAATGAACGCAAGGGCGCGGAGCGCCGTGATCGGTTTTGCCGCAGGTATTATGGTGGCGGCCTCTGTCTGGAGTCTCATACTTCCCGCAGTTGCCCGTTCTGCGGAGCTTGGCCGCTTGGCTTTTGTGCCTGCCGCGATGGGCTTGCTTTGCGGCGTGGTCTTTTTGCTTCTTTTGGATCTTCTTGCGTCTCGACTTTGTGCGGGAGGGGAAAGTCGATCGCGACTGACCATGGCGGTGACGCTTCACAACCTTCCCGAAGGAATGGCGGTGGGCGCGGTTTTGGCAGGGCTCCTTGCGGGGGAGGAGGGAATTACGGTGGCGTCGGCCTTGGCGCTTTCCCTTGGCATTGCCATCCAGAATTTTCCCGAAGGGGCGATCATTTCTATGCCCGAGCACAGCCGCGGCTATGCCCGTGGGCGCGCCTTTCTTCACGGTGCACTTTCGGGGGCGGTAGAGCCATTGGGAGCACTTGTGACCATTCTCGCTGCAGGCGTGATCGTGCCCGCTCTGCCGTATCTTCTCGGCTTTGCGGCGGGGGCGATGCTTTACGTCGTTGTGGAGGAGCTGATCCCCGAGCTGTCGGAAGGAGGGCACTCGCATCTCGGCAGTATGACCTTTTCTCTCGGTTTTACCTTGATGATGATCCTTGATATTGCCTTGGGATAAAGAATATCGAAAAGACCGTCGCGGAAGAATAACCGTGGCGGTTCTTTTATTTATTAGGAAGAACACTTGACTTTAGAGGGATTTTGTGGTAATCTGTATAAAGGAAATTTTATGTTTTTTTGAGAAAAATAAAAATTTTTCAAAAAAATTAAAAATAAATGTGACCTTTTGCTATGGTCATGCGTTTAGTAGACAGGAGGGATGAAGTTGAGGTTGTCCGAAAACGGAAAAGACCGCTTTGAGACAGCGTATACCAACTATGCCGATGCGATGTACCGAATCGCTCTCTCGCATATGACAAGACGAGAGGACGCAGAGGACGTCGTGCACGATGTTTTCATAAAATATATGCAAGCATCCCCTTCGTTTGCCGATGATGACCATGAGCGCGCGTGGTTGATCAGGGTGACGGTCAACAGATGCCGTGACCTTTTGCGCAGACGAGCCATTCGGCGTTACGTTGGCTTCGATGAGATCGAAGAAATTCCTGCTGAAGAGGAGCCATATGAGGGACAAGGTGTTGTCGCTATGGTTTCCGCTCTTCCCGAGAAGTACCGTTCCGTTATGGTGCTGCATTATCTGGAAGGATATTCGGTAGAGGAATGCGCAAACATTCTCGAGCTTTCCGTGTCGGCTATCAAAATGCGTCTTTCCAGAGGCAGAGAAATGCTGAAAAAAACCATAGAAAAGGAGGGCTGACATGTTTGAACAAAAGGAAATTCAAGCCTATCGAAGCATAAAAGCCCCTTCTGAATTAAAAAACAGAATTACGGCAGATTGTGAAGCCGAAAACGTGCGCGGGATACGCAAAATAGGTGGGGCGTTCCCGATGCATGGCTTTGTGCGGTCTCTTTCCGCAGTAGCCGCTTGCTGTGTGCTTGCGGTCGCAATCTTTTCATTGACAAGAATGAATACCGAGTTTGTCACTCTTTCCTACGAGGGGAGTGCGGTGACCGCAGAGGGTATTGCGGTTTCCGTGCCTACGGCATTTGCCGATTCCATGGCACGTGAGATCACGCCTTCGGGTATCGAGCTGGCGCTTGACGTCCGCGGCGATGCCACCGTAACGGTTTCGGGCGGATGCCTGTATACCGTAAGCGAGGATGGCACCGAGATCCTTTCCCTTGGAAGCGAGACTACCATCACCGGTGATACGGTGCTTTGGTGGACGGTCGAGGGTGACGAGGACGAGTTCCTTCTCACGGTAACGGCCGATGACAAACAAACGGTGTTCGTTCTTGAGCAAAATGAAAATACACCCGACGGTGTGATTTATAAAAAATAAACAAAACATAGGAGAATTACGAAATGAAAAAGTTACTTGCCATCCTTCTTGCGGCTATGATGCTGCTTTCTCTCGTTGCTTGTGGCGAGACCAATGAGACCGAGGCTCCCGAGAACAACGAGTCCGAGACCAACGCTCCCGAGACCGAGGCTCCCGCAGTTGAGCTTGCTTATAAGAGCGCTCTTGAGCTTCTTCAGGTTGTTATGAACGGCTATAACGCAGGCGCAACTGAGGACACTATGCTCTACGTTGCCGGTGGTAACATCAACAACTTCGAGACCACCAGCTTTGACGGCCCCGCAACCTTCGTTGCTCTTGAGAACGAGGATTACAACGCAAACCTTGGCTACCCCGCAGCAGACGTTGCTAAGATCGACGACGCTGCTTCCATGTTCAACATGATGAACACCAACGTTTTCAACTGCTATGCGGTTCACTTTACCAACAGTGACGACGTTGACGCAATGGTAGAGACTCTTAAGGCTAACATTCTTGCAAGACAGTGGATCTGCGGATCTCCTGAGAAGCTTGTTATCGTTAAGGTTCCCGGTGACTACCTCATCGTTGTTTGGGGCGCAGTTCAGTTCGGCGGTATCGTTGATCCCTTCGTAGCAAGCTTTGCTACCTCCGTTGAGGGTTCTTCTATCGTTGTTGAGCACTCCTTCGAGGGCTAATTTACTACATGCTTTGTTTGGCTGTTGCCGTCGTTTATAAGCGGTAACAGCCAAAATTTTCAAATTGACGGAGGAAATTATGCTATTTTCCAGCCTTTCGTTTTTATTCTATTTTCTTCCCGCCATTATTCTTTTGTATTTTATCGTTCCCAAGAAGTTTAAGAATGCAGTTCTTCTCGCGTTCAGCTTGTTTTTCTACGCATGGGGTGGTGTAAAGTACGCGCTTTTGATGGTAATTGCCATTACCATGGGTTATGTGGCAGGACTTCTGATTGAAAAGTATCGCGGGAAAAAGCTTGCGAAATGGGTTTTGTTTTTCGCCGTTGCGGCGATCATTTCGTTCATGCTGTACTTTAAGTACACCAACTTCTTTATAGACAATTTCAATAAGATCACGGGTGCTTCCGTCGCTTTCCTGAAGCTGACGCTTCCCATCGGTATCTCCTTCTACACCTTCCAGATCATCAGCTACGTAGTGGATGTATACCGCGGTGAAAAGGCGCAGAAGAATCCCATCAATCTTGCGGCATACGTGGCCATGTTCCCCCAGCTGATCGCAGGTCCCATCGTTCGTTATTCGGACGTTGCCCGCGAGCTTGAGGAGCGCACCCACAGCATTACTGAGGCAGGGCAGGGCGTTCGTCGCTTTATCATCGGTCTTGCCAAAAAGGTGCTGATCGCAAACTCTATGTACGATCTTTCTCAGGTCGTTTACCAGTCGAATGAAAAGTCCGTTGTGTTTTACTGGATCTACGGTATCTCCGTTGGACTTTATATATACTTTGATTTCTCCGGCTATAGCGATATGGCTATCGGTCTTGGAAAAATTTTCGGCTTCCACTTCCTTGAGAACTTCAACTATCCCTATATTTCCAAGAGTGTGACCGAATTCTGGCGCAGATGGCATATGTCCCTCGGCTCCTGGTTCCGTGACTACGTGTATATTCCCCTTGGCGGAAACCGCGTGCCCAAGTGGCGCTGGTTCATCAACATCTTCGCGGTATGGCTCTTTACCGGCTTCTGGCACGGTGCGTCCTGGAACTTCATCCTTTGGGGTCTGTTCTTCGGCGTGCTACTGGTCATCGAGAAGTTCTGGCTCTACAAGTTCTTCAACAAGACCCGTGTGCTTGGTCACGTCTATATTCTGTTCGCGGCTATGATCAGCTTTATGGTCTTCAACATTGACGGACTGGGCGAGGCCTTCTCCTACATCGGCGGCTTGTTCGGTGCGGGCGATATTCCCTTTATTAATGATAAGACCGTCTACTATCTGCGCAGCTATGCGGTTCTTCTCATTGCGGCGATCGTTGGTGCGACGCCCCTTGTTAAGAACGTGGCGGTCAAGCTCTCTACGGGTGAGAAGACGCGCAAGGTTATGAGCTTTGTTGAGCCTGTCGTGCTGGTCGCGCTGATCGTTGCGGTTGTGGCGTTCCTTGTGGATTCGTCCTCCAACCCCTTCCTGTACTTCAGATTCTGATAGGAGGTAAAACAATGAGCGAAAAAATTAAAAATCTTGTGATTTGTATCGTTCTCGGCCTCTTTATGTTTGGCTTTGCCGTGCTTTGCCTCGTTTTGCCCAAGTCCGAGTTCCTCGATAGCGAGCGCCGCGCGCCCGCGGCTTTCCCCGAGCTTAGCTGGGAAAGCATAATGAAGGACGGACTTGAGTACGAGAAGAGCTTTATGAAGCAGTTCGACGACAAATACACCCCCGACAATTTCCCCTTCCGTGACACCTTCCGTGCCATCAAGGGCTTTGTGGTAAACTACGTGTTCAACCACAAGGATAAGGACGGCGTCTTTATGGTGGACGGTTATATCACCGAGATGCAGGAGAACGTTAACGAAGACTCCATTGCTCACGCGGCAGATCGCTTGACCTTCATTTACGAGCAGTACCTTAAGAGCAAGGGCATTTCCCCCTATATCTCCATTATCCCCGACAAGGCCTATTTCCTCGCTGAGGAGAACGGCTATCTGTCCATGGATTATGAGGAGTTCGTAAAGAAGATGAACGAGAGCGTGGCGTTTGCCGAGTATATCGATATCTTCGGCGCACTCTCTGTTGAGGACTACTATATGACCGATACCCACTGGCGCCAGGAGCAGCTTGTCGACGTGGCAGAGCTTCTTGTAAACGGCATGGGCGGCAAGTTCGACAGCAAGTTTACCGTAAATACCCTTGACGTACCCTTCTATGGTGTATACAGCGGTCGTGTGGGCCGTCCCGTTTCTCCCGAGACCATCTACTACCTTACCAATGAGAATCTTGATAACGTGAAGGTTATCGATTATCAGAATGGTGGCAAAGAGACCTCTCTTTACGATATGGTGAAGGCCTCCGGCAAGGATCCCTATGATATGTTCCTTTCGGGCGAGCTTTCCAAGGTTGTGATTGAAAATCCCAATGCCAAGACCGATAAGGAATTGATCGTGTTCCGTGATTCCTACGGCAGAAGCTTGATTCCGCTTCTGGCAGAGGATTATGCCAAGATCACGGTGCTTGATATCCGTTACGCGCATCCTATGATGCTTCTTGCGGGTATTGAGATCGAGGATCAGGACGTTCTGTTCCTGTATAGCACTCTGGTGCTTAACAACAGCTCCGAGCTGAAATAATGCCAAAGGGCATCCCACAAGGGATGCCCTTTTATTCGTCTTTATCCTTTTGTTGGCGGTCGTCGCCAAGCTTGCTGATCTTGCGGTATTCGCTG
>JAZLBM010000056.1:0-8272 GCA_045613705.1 Eubacteriales bacterium
ATCGGCGATAGCGTAGAGAGCATCGGCTCTTCTGCGTTCTATAATTGTACCGGCCTTACCTCGGTAACCATCCCTGACAGCGTAACGAGCATCGGCTGGCAAGCGTTCTATAATTGTACCGGCCTTACCTCGGTAACCATCCCCGACAGCGTAACGAGCATCGGCGATTATGCGTTCTATAATTGTAGCGGCCTTACCTCGGTAACCATCGGTAACGGCGTAACGAGCATCGGCTCTTGTGCGTTCTATGGTTGTAGCGGACTTACCTCGGTAACCATCCCCGATAACGTAACGAGCATCGTCCTTTGTGCGTTCTATGGTTGTAGCAATCTTACAAGCATTACGTTTGAAGATACGTCTACGTGGTATCAAACCGACGATTATGATGATTGGCTTGATAGGATGGACGGTACAATCACATCGGTGGATTCGCCTTCTACGAACGCAACGTATTTTACGTCGACATATGTATATTATTACTGGTACAAAAAATAATTTCATCATAGAAGTGTAACTGTTACACCTCAAAAAATAACCGCTATCAAAGCGTGTCACCACGCCGCGATAGCGGTTTTTATTGTTTTATTTGATCTTTCTGCACTCCAGATAATAGCGCTTGTCTTCCGCGTGTCCCATAGAGAAGGTCTTGCGAGGAAGCGTGCCGTCACAGATCACCGTCTTGAAAAGCTGATCCTTTGCCATACCGTCAAACAGGAAGCCGATGGCATTCTCCCGTCTTGCAAGATTTTCGGTTACCTCTACGCCGTGGATATAATCCACCGACGCTTCGGGATGCGCGGCAAGATAACCGTCAATAAAGGTCTGCAGCGTTCCCACCGTCAGCTGCTGGGTAGGATAACGGAAGACAAGACTTCCCTCTCCGCCCGCGTGGATATATTCCACCTTCTGGGAGCGCTCTTTACCGTCAAGGGTGCCTGCATACGCCCGAAGCGCCTCCAGCACCGCCACAGGCGATACGCCGAACATAACGCGGTAGATAGGCTCGAAGGCCAAAGCCTCGTCGTGAAGATTGACGATCTCCACAAGAGCATAGCGAGCAGGATGATCCTTCGCCGCCTCACCCAGCTTCTCCTTGACCTCCTCGTAAGCCGCCTTGGCAGACGCCAGCGAATGGTTACCGTCACCTACCGCAAACAGCAAGGGCTCACAGGCCGCGCCATAGCGTGCCACCATAGCCTCTGGGGTGATCAGCGCCGCAAGAGCACCGCCAAGCCCGTCACGGGCCTCCTTGTCCATCCAATAGCCCTTGACGTGACCGCCACCAAGCATCAGTTCAAAATCGTATGCAAATTCCAATGCCCCCGCCCGGGCAGAAACAGGCTCGATCACCGTTTTCCCGGGATCGTCGATCAGCACCATTACGTGGGGAAGCTCGACCGCCGCACCGCGACGGATCGCCACGCGAGGAGGAATGCGCTCAAGCACGGTCCCCTCGGTAGCGCGTATCAAGGCGGTAGATCCCTTGGTATAATCATATTGCTCAAGATCGATGCAACCGACGATACCGCGGCGGATGGCGCCATTACCCATACGGCGCTCCAGATAGATCATACTGTCCTTGTGCTCCACGAGAATACTCTTCAGATATTCGTCCATTGCTTGATTGATCCGAGGAATACGCGCTTCGGTCTCCTCCAGATACACCTCGGGAAGCACCAATCCGAGCGTGGAGGGGGCGTCGCCCACAAGCGCCTCTGCCGCCTGCCAGTACTCGGGCTCGCCCGTATGCTGATCGCAGGCAATTACCGCCCATTTGGTTCCGTCATATTGAGAAAAATCGGGGAGCAAAATGTCCGCCGAGAAAAAATATTTATCCATGTGGTTCCTCCATAGGAATTTATTGCTCTTATTGTATCATATTCGGCCGCTTTTTTCAATCCCCCACGCGCAAATTGATATAAAAACGCCACCCGTGCAATATTGCTTGGGTGGCACTTTTCAGTCAAGTAAGCCTTGAATTTTTTCTATAATGCAATCGGCGCGGACACCTGCAGACTTGAAGATATCCTCGTGCTTGGTCTGCTCCACAAAGGTATCCGAAGGAGCCATAACCGCAATTTTACGTCCTGCAAACGCCGCATCCGCCGTCAGACGATCGGCAAGCGAGATGCCAAAGCCGCCCGAGCGGATCTCCTCCTCAAGGGTAACGATGGGGCAAGGGATCTCGCCGAGAGCCTCCTTGATAAGAGCCGTCAGCTTGTCATAGGGCTTGATGCATTCGGCAAGCAGGATGCCCACGCGAATGCCCTTCTCAAGGAGCGCATTTTTTGCTTTGATCGCCTCTTCTGCGATCCTACCGTGGGTCACGATCACGGCGTCAAGGGCTTCCCCGGTTGCAAAATCCCGTCGGATTCCGGGAACCTCCACAGGCTTGTCCCCGTAGAAATGGGCAACCACCGCTTCTGACTCTCCCCCGCGGGGATAGCGGATAGCAGACGGGCTGCTCGCCGACAGCGCCTCGCGCATTGCCGCCTCAAGCGCACCGTAGGTGGCAGGTGTATATATCGTCATATTGGGGATGGATGACAGGAAGGAAACGTCAAAAATACCGTGATGGGTAGGGCCGTCGGCATCGTTCAGACCCGCGCGGTCAATACAGAAGCAAACAGGAAGATTCTGTAACGCCACGTCGTGGATGATATTGTCGTAGGCGCGTTGCAGGAAGGTAGAATAGATGGCTACCACAGGACGCTTTCCTGCGGCGGCAAGTCCTGCCGCAAAGGTCACGGCGTGAGGCTCGGCAATACCTACGTCGAAGAAACGGTCGGGATACTGCTCACCAAAAGCGCGAAGCCCCGTTCCGTCCCGCATTGCCGCGGTAATGGCGCACACGTCCTCGTTTTCCTTTGCCATATCGCAAAGAATGCGACCGAATTCTTTGGAAAAATTGCTCTTTGGTAACAGATCGGTCTTGGGGGACAAACCGTGATAACGGTCGGGATTCTCCTCCGCAGGCGTGTATCCTTTTCCCTTTTTGGTCTTCACGTGGATAACAACACTGTCGTTTTGCTCCTTGGCAAGACGCAGGATGCCCTCCATGGCCTCCATATCGTTGCCGTCCACAGGGCCCAGATAATACAGACCCATCTTTTCAAAATAATTGCTTCCGTAAAGCAGATTTTTCAAGATCCGCTTCACCTTTCGAAGCCCCAAGCATATATATTTACCAACGAGCGGAATAGCATTCAACACCTTGACCGTCGCCTGCTTGGTATGGAAATACCGCTCGCCGGAGCGAATTCTTGCCAGATTCTCGGCAAAGCGACCGATGTTGGGAGAAATGGACATCTCGTTCTCATTGACGATCACGATCAGGCGAAGCTTGCTGTCACAGTTGTTCATCGCCTCGTGGATCATTCCGCCCGTAAGAGCACCGTCACCTACTACCGCCACGGTATAGGCATCCGAGCCGTTCAGCGCATCCGCACGGGCAAAGCCGAGAGCCGCCGAGATGGAGGTGGAGCTATGTCCCGCACCAAAGCAATCGTGCTCGCTTTCGCTCCGCTTGGTAAAGCCGCTGAGTCCGCCACTCTGACGAAGGGTAGAAAAGCCCTCTCTGCGCCCTGTCAGGATCTTATGCACGTAGCTTTGATGTCCAACGTCAAAAATGATGTGGTCGTGCGGCGTGGAAAATACGCGATGAAGCGCGATGGAAAGTTCCACCACACCAAGGTTGGACGCCAGATGTCCGCCCGTCTCCTCCACCGATTCCACGAGAAAACGACGAAGCTCCGACGCAAGAAGAGGAAGCTCCTCCTCCGCAAGCGCCTTCACGTCGTCAGGGTGATTGATTCGATTCAAATATTGGTAAGCTTCAATATTCGACATAAAAAATCCTTTTCTATCCGTAATTCTCTTTATTTTACCACACTTTTTCCCGTTCGTCAATCCCGAAAGGAGGGGTTATGTCCTATAAAATTCTTCACGCTCTTTTTGCCGAATGCCTTTCTCGCGAATATCAGACGGTAGAGAATGGTGCCAGCTTCAGCGCGAACGTAGAAAACGGCACGCTTTTCATCTTCTTCGAGCCCAGCCACGGTCAAGAGGATTGGAACAACAATCTGGACTTTCGCATCCGTCCTTACGACAATATGAATCCCGCCTGGTATTGCCACGCGGGATTTTTGAAGGTCTTCAAGAGTGCGCTTCCCTACCTCGAGCCATACTTTGCCGATGGCGACGTGCATCGCGCGATCATCGTCGGCTATAGCCACGGCGGCGCACTTGCCGTCCTTTGTCACGAGGCATTGGTCTTTCGCCGCCCCGATATGCGAAGGAATATCAAAGCCTTTGCTTACGGCGCGCCACGGGTGCTTTATGCGCCCATTCCAGTAACGGTAAAAAAACGATTCCGAGAACTGTATCTGATACAGAATGAGGGAGATCTTGTGACCCATCTGCCTCCTGCCGCCCTCGGCTTTCGCCATGTGGGAAACGTCATTACGATTGGACAAAACGGCACGTATAATGCCATCGACGCCCATCGACCCGAAAGCTATCTTGCCGAGCTAAACGCGCTGATTTAGCATTCAAAGAAGGCGCGGATCTCCGCCTCGGTGCAGTTGGCCTTGCCTTGAATAAAGGGGGCCTTTCCGCCGCCTCGGCCGTGGATCGCGTCGCAAAGTGCCGCGCTCCATTCATCAAAAGTATTGCCGCGATAGGCCGCCACAAATCGGTACACGCCCTCCGTCTCCTCGGAAAAAGCCGCGCAAGCACCGCTCGCCTTATCCATCGAAAGGGTCACGAGAAGCCGAAGATCATTGGCATCCATATCCTTTTCGATAAACAGAAGATTGCCATCGGTAGCCACCGCCGCCTCTGCACGACAGGCGATCAGCTCGCGGCGAAGCCCAACGATCCTGTAGTTGGCCTCGGAAAGATCCGTCCACAGCTTGTCCACGCCCTCCGCGATCCGCTCTCTTGGGAGAGAAATGCGGTTGGAAATGGCCGTAGCACGGGAAAATTCGGCATTGAATTCGTCAAGGGCATCAAAGCCGCACTTCATATGAATACGCGTGCCGCCCTTATATCGAATGGCATATAAAAGCTTGATCATACCGATCTGCCCTGTTCTTGCCACGTGAGGCGCGCAGCAAGCGCAAGCATCCACGCCCTCAATGGTAACGATGCGGACGTTTTCGGAAAGATCCAGCTTAGCGCGGTAAGAAAGACCGGCAAGGGTGTCAGCATCGGGATAGGTCACCGTAACGGGATGATCCTCAAAAACCACCCGATTGGCCTCACGCTCCACGCGTCGAAGCATTTCCTCGCTGACCTCTCCGTCAAGGTCCATAGTCACGTCCTCGCTTCCCAGATGAAAGCCGATATTGGTATACCCGTAAAGGGTGTGAAACAAGCCCGATACGATATGCTCGCCCGTGTGATTCTGAATGTGGCGCACGCGGCGGTCACGGTCAAGAACACCGTGAACCGTGTCACCCACGGTCAAAGATTTATCGACGACGTGAAGGATCTCGTCCCCTTCGGTGCGCACGTCAAGCACCGCCGCACCGCCAAGCACACCCACGTCGGAAAGCTGACCGCCTCTCTCGGGCGCAAATGCGGTTCTGTCGAGCACCGCGGCAAAGCCGCCCTCGATAGCCTCGCAGGAAAGCACCTTGGCATCAAATTCCAAAAGACATCCGTCAATATCAAACAGCTTCTCGGTCATATCAAATATCCTTTTCATTCAGCGTAAGCCCTGCTCGGCGAAGCGCGCTTACTACTACGGGAATCAAAATCAGCTGAAGCAATATGCCCGGCCACGCCTTCACGAAATATTCGGTGAAAAAGAAGGCCATGGTATAGCCCTCGCCGTCCACGGACAGGAGGATGGCCTGCACAAGACCGCCCACGATTCGCCCACCAAGCATCGAACTCACAAGGGCTATGTAGATACGTCCTCGACGCTCCGAGAGCAAGAGGTACAAAAGCCCCGCAAGAAGTCCGTATACCGCAAGCTCAAAGGCCATAGCAATGGCGGTAGGATACAATGGGGGGCGCATCAGGATCAGGAAGCGAAGCAGGGGCGCCACGAAGCCGACAGCCGCTCCCCATTGCCAACCGCACAAAAAGCCGCACAAAAGCACGGGAAGGTGCATGGGGCAAAGCATATTGCCAAACTCGGGGATGTTGCCCGTTACAAACGGCAAAACGAAGGCCATCGCAAGGCAGATCGCCGCATAGGTCAATTTATAAACGTGAACGGGCACGGCTGTTTTTTTCATAGCGTTCTCCTTGGGTCATTTTTTCCATTGTATCATATTTTTTGTGTTTTGTAAACGGCGCACGACGTTTTGCATATGATTTTATTAAAGAAAATCAGAAAGGAACCGAAATTTTGAAAGCACAGACCAACTCTCTTTACACAGCACTCCTTCGCGACCGTCATCCCGTGGCTGCCCGACTTGAAACGGGCTCCCATCCCGTGGGCGGCACGGTGCGATTTTTCCGAACGCCCATCGGAACGGTGGTGTCCGCCGAGCTTCACGGCGTCGGCTCCCTGCAGGATCTTTCCTTTTCCGTGGGAAGCGGAAGCCGTATGACGACCGCCAATCTGGCCCCCTTTGGCGGCGAAGGACAGAGCGCCGTGTTCGTCGGCATCACCCATCGGTTTTCGGTGGAAGACCTTCTTGAAAAGACGGTGACCCTTCGTGCCACGGCAGATGCTTCCGCCGCGCTTCTCGTGTGCGGACGCGTACGCCCCATGGCGCAAAACGCGTAAACACCTTGACAAATCCGCGATTTTCCTTTATACTAATGTGTACAGAAATTTGAAAGGAAGTCGCTATGAAGCTGGTTGCCACTTGTCTGTTTGGACTTGAAAAATTACTTGGAAATGAGATCGATGCTCTGGGTCTTCGCCGTCTGGACACCATAGACGGAAGAGTCACCTTTGAGGGAGACTTTGCCGATATTGCCCGCGCGAATATCAATCTTCGCTTGGCGGAGCGAGTCTATATTCTTCTCGGCTCCTTCCCTGCCACAAGCTTCACCGAGCTGTTTGACGGCACAAGGGCACTTCCTTGGGAGGATTTCATCGGTAAATACGACGCCTTCCCCGTAAAGGGTCACGCCATCAAGAGCAAGCTTTTTTCGGTGCCCGACTGTCAGAGCATCGTGAAGAAGGCGGTTGTGGAGCGTATGGCCTCCCACTACGGAACCAAGTGGTTCTCGGAGAACAGCGAGGTCAAATATCAGATCGAATTCTTCATCTTCAAGGACGTGGCGTCCCTTATGATCGACACCAGCGGAATGCCCCTGCATAAGCGCGGATACCGTCCCGAGGCGGGGGCGGCGCCCATTCGTGAGACGCTGGCCGCCGCTATCGCCATGACGGCACGCCCCCGCGAGGATACCCTTTTCTGGGACCCCTTCTGCGGCTCCGGCACTATTGCCATTGAGGCAGCTATGATCGCCACCAACCGCGCACCGGGACTTCTCCGCTCCTTTGTGGGCGAGGGCTTCGCGTGTCTGCCGAAGAATCTCTGGAGCGACGCCCGCGAGGAGGCACAAGCAAAGATCATCACCGATTCCAAATTTGAAGCCTACGCCTCGGATATTGACGAGGACATCTTAGATCTTGCCTATGAAAGCGCCGTGCGTGCGGGAGTTGAGGAGCATCTCAACATCTTCGCCGCCGATGCCCGTAAGATCCAAAAGGAGGATCGCCGCGGCACCATCGCCTGCAATCCCCCTTACGGCGAGCGTCTGATGGAGTGCCGTGAGGTTGAGACGCTTTATGCTGAGATTGGAAGAACCCTCTCTGCTCTTGCCCCCTGGCAGATCTACGTTATCACATCCTGCGAGAACTTTGAGCGTCTTTACGGTCGCCGCGCCGATAAGGTCAAAAAGCTTTACAATGGCATGATTCCTTGTAATCTCTATGAATTTTTCAAGCCCGCAGACTTCAAGAAAGGACAAAAGAAATGAGAAAAATTGCACTCTTTATTGCTCTGCTTGCGGGCGCGCTTTCCCTTTCTGCCTGTCAGGCCAACTGGTTCGGACAAACAATTGACGCACCGTGGTACGTGGTCGTATCCCCGACCGTTCTCTTTATCGCCGTGGTTGGCGGCCTTGCCTTTCGGCGCATCTACTCCCTCACCTACGTCTGCCCCCATTGTAAAACCGAGATCAAGCCGAAATGGACGGATCTCTCCCTCTGCATACACATGAACGGAAAACGCCTTGCCAAATGCCCCAACTGCGGCAAAACAAGCTTCTGCGAGCCGAAGCAAAAATAAAATCACTT
>JAZLBM010000057.1:0-9428 GCA_045613705.1 Eubacteriales bacterium
CCCCGCGGTCATACAGGCCATGGTCACCGCCGAAAGTGCCTTGGGAAACAGAAGTCCAAGGATCACGTCGGCAACAAGAAGCATGCAGGTAATACGAGAAGCCCCCGCAGACCCGAACGGATATCCGTGCGGGTGACCTCCATATGAATGGCAATGGCAAAGGAAAGCACCATACAGATCCACCAGCGCGGGTTCAGTAAATTTTCGTGAGAAAAGAAGCTCCCGAGCATTGCGGGAATACCCGCAAGCAGAGTGGAAATCGCTTCTCCGTCAAAGCTCGTGGCAAGAACGGCGCGGATCTGCGCGATCTCGCCCTTCATAGCAAAAAACATATCGGGGACAAGGATCCTTACCAACAACAAGATCACCGCACCGCCCGCAAGGATGGGCGAAATTCCGATGAAGAAATTGCCGATCTGCTGATACAGATTTTTGCGATAATAGGTGTGCTCCACGTAGCCGAGGGTCTTGGATCGCTTGGAGTCGCCGAAAAGGCTGATCTTTTTCACGGTATGACCAAACAGCACACACATAAGCGCGTGGGAATATTCGTGGATGGGCGTGCCCACGTAGCCCGTCAGCCGCACGATGCGGAACGCCGTGCTTCCGCAGGCATCGTAAAAGCAACGGTTGCAAAGCGATATGAGTCCGCCGTAGAGCATAATGAAACCAACGGTAAACACCAGCTGAACGAACAGATTTCCAAGAATTCTGACGATCTCCATCTCACGTCCTCCCTTCCCCTATAATACCCATCTATTATATAGGAAATTGGGAGACGTGTCAACTATATTTTGAATTTTGGCTTGCCGAACACCACAAGGAAGCTTGCGGCAAGGGACACCACGGCGCACACGCCGCTCATCACCAAAAGGGTGACCCAGTTGCCCACGGGCGCCACCGCTTTGACCGCCAAAATGAGCCCCAGGGAGAGTGCCGCGGCACCAAAGCACCGAAGCACGGGACAGTAAAACCTCCACGCCCCCGTCCCCAAGATCCGCGCGGCAAAAAGGGGGACCAGCACCGCGTACCAAACCAATTGAGCAAGGGACGAAACCGCGGCGACGCCCACCACGCCAAAGGGGGTGAAGCAAGCCACGGCGATGATGGCAGCAAGGATGAGAAGTCCGCTTCCCACAAAGAGAAGAGACAGCCGCCGCATACGGTTCATCACCACACCGAGATCCACAATGGGAAGCGCGCAGGCAACGGCCACGGAGGGCAGGATGGAAAGCACCGTCAGAATGCGAAGCAAGAGACCTTCGTCTCCGATCCAAAGGGTGAAAAACTCATCGCAGAAACCAATGGCAACCGCCACGCACACCGCCGCGAAATATCCCGTGATCTTTTGATTCCGAACGATATCCCGCCGCAAGGTCTCCTCTTCCCCACGGGCAAATCGCTTGGCGGTGATGGGCAGAAATACGCCCGCAAGCACCATCAGCACACCGCCGAGGAAACGGGAAGCCGTGAGGGAGACCGAGTACAGCCCCACGCCTTCGGAGGAAAACACCACGTTACAAACGAGGAGCAAGGCGCCCGTCATCAAAAAGGCACCGAGGCGGTCGAGAGTATACCACACGCCCGAGGTGAGCACCCGTCTTGCGTGTGCCCCCGACACCGCGTGAATGGAGAGTCGAAGATCGGGAGCAAGCCTCCGACACATCAGATACTGAATGACCGCCCCCGCCACGGAGGAGATCAAAATAGCAATCCCAACACTTACGATAGAGGCGGAAAAGCCGCCGCCGAGAAGACCGAACATCACCGCCGCCTTCAGGAGCACCGTGATCAGCTCCTGCCCCGACCGAAGATCGATGCGGTTGGAAGTCATATAGGCGCTGCCGAAGACCGCTGAAACGGCGTTCACGGGCACGGCTGCCAGCACCAGGGCAAAAAAGGTCCGCATCTGCCCCACAAAGCCTTCCGGCACCGACAAAATGCGATCCAAGAAGGCCACGAAAATCCCCATCGGGATCAGCAGGATACTGCACAGAAGAAGATTGGAGAAAAACACGGTGGAAAAATATTGGTTGGCGTCTGCACGGTTGCCCCGCGCGTCCTCCACGGTAATATACCGCCCTGCCGTGGCGTTCACCACGCCCGTAAGCATACAAAAAAGCGTGATCACCTCGGTGGAAATGGGATAAAAGCCGTAGGCCTCAAGTCCGATCCTTGCGATCAGAAAGGGCGTGATCACAAAAGCAATAACCGCCGAGATCATATGCGCCGCCGTATTGCAGACCATATTGAACGCCACGCGGCGAGAGGATTCTTCAGCGGAAACGGAAATTTGATTCATAGGGATGCTCCTTTGCAATAGTTATGTATCGCCCTACGAATTAGTATTTGCCACGGTTTTGAAATTTTATTTCACGGGGAGCGCAAATTCAAAAAAAGACCCCCGACGGAACATCCGCCGAGGGCCAATTCAATTCGCCGTTTTGGGGGTGGAGGAAAACGACGAGCTACGTTGCTTATCTGCGCTTCAGCTTACCGATAACTCTGCCGCCGCACCAGACGTTCTGGAAATCCTTGAGCAAAATGTCACCGTAAAGCTTATTGAGAGAGATCAGTCGGTCGCCGCCGAAGATCTTGAAATATCCGCTTCCGTCAAGCAGGAAAATACCGGGCTCGCCCACCTCAACGCTCTCACAATCCTCTACCAGGAGGATATCGCCGTCGCGATACTTGGGCTCCATACTGTTGCCGCTGATCTTCAAAGCAAAATCCGCGTCAGCCGTGCGGGAATTGTCGGGGATATAGATCTCCTCGCCGCTTGCGGTATCGAGGAACTCCCCGGGCCCCGCAGAAACGGGAAGGTCGTAAAGCATAATGCTTCTCTTGCCGAAGCGGGCGTTATCCTTGGCGGCCGCGATACGGCGGTACATCTCCTCACCCGAAAGAACCGTCGCCTTGCTTGCCTCGGTCTCATACTCGGAGCAGGTCACGCGCTGAAGCTCCTTGTCCATCACAAGGGCGCACAGCTCTCTGCCGTGGGTATCCAGCTTACGGTAGCTTTCCACAAGGCGGATCTCGCCCGCCTCAAGGGTATAGTTGTTGTCATTTTCGGGCGTTCCGCTGATAATATAGTCCAGGGAGCATCCCAATGCCTGACAAATGGCCACAATATTGGACAGCTTGGGGGATTCACTAAAGCCCGCAAGGATCTTGCTGAGGGTTCCCAGAGGAATACCCGTCATCTCCGAAAGCATATCGTTGGTGATCTTGCGCTGACTCTTTATCTGTTTGATTCGATCGATATAATCCATACAAGTACTCTCCTTTTCTTGAAAGCTTTCTTTTCGACTTGTAAGCAGATTATAGCACGACTTTTCCGTTTTGTAAATAGGTTTTTGAAAATTTTTTCCGATTTTTGAAAATATTTTTCTGTTTGCGGAATTTTTTGTTGTTTTTGCGTCTGCAATTTCCTGTTTTGGCATTCGTTTACGACAGAGTGAACGCCATATCCACCGCATCGGCGATCAGATCCGAAATTCTGTCGGTGATCACGTCACTTTCCTTGGGAGACACGAAAAAGCTTCGTCCGTTCTCCAACACTTGGCGAAGCTCGGGGCGGATCTCCTCGATGCCCGCCTGCCGCAAGGCGTCGTACACAAGCGTCGCCGAATTGACCACCGTGGGCACACCGAGGGCAATAACGGGGACGCCCACCGTCTCGCGGCAGATTGCCTTGCGATTGTTTCCAATACCTGAGCCGGGATCGATCCCGCTATCCGAAAGCTGAACCGTCGCCGCAAGCCTCTCACAGGATCTGGCGGCAAGGGCGTCGATGGCCAGCACCACGTCGGGGCCCGCATTTTCCACCGCGCCGCGGATCAATTCCACAGTCTCAATGCCCGTCTGCCCAAGCACACCGGGAAACACCGCCGAGATCTCGCACCGCCCCACCGTATCGTAAAGCCTCTCGTCAATGGCCTTCAGATGGCGCGTGACGTTGAGACGACGGACACTTGAGGGACCTATGGCGTCGGGCGTGATGTCCGAATTCCCAAGCCCCGCCACAAGCACACCGAAGCCTCTGTCTACCCTTTTCCCGCAAAGCGCTCCGCACATCCGCCGTATTTCCTTGGCTACAAGCGCGGCAAGGGCAGACGCCTCCTCAGCGCTCATCAGCCATATTTTACCGCAGCTGACCGTCACGTAGTGCCCCACGGGCTTCCCCAAAAGCGCCTCGCACGCCGCATCCTTTATATGAAGTCTTGAAACGGTATATCCATCCGCCGACTCCTCGCAATATACCCCCTCGGGCAGTCCCTCGCCGCCATTTCGGATCCCACCGCTTTCACAGGCAAGATCGGAACGGGAATAATCCTCCATATATATCTCTCCTTCCGTGTGAATTCCTATGGAGTATTGCCCGTTTTTCCTTCCGTCAACATAAAAATTCACAAAGTTTGGCTTGACGGGAAACGGAAAAAGTTGTATACTATAGCATATCGTTCCAATCGCGCAAATTCGACGGTTCATATGTTCATTTTGCACAGTTTCAAGTTTTATAATTGTGCACTTCTCCAAAGATGAAATTTGTCTCCGCTTACTTGTTGATAAATTTTGCTTTTGATGTTATAATATGTTGAATAGCACTTTGTGCACGATGTTACTTTTTTTACTCAGGAGGATCCTATAAAATGATCAAGCGTATCACAGCATTGATGTTGTGCGCACTCGTGGTTCTGTCTTGCTTCGTTTCCTGCGGAAGCGATATCAATTCCGATAACCCCGGCGCCTACATTTCCATGTATCTCACCGACGAGGTGTATGACTTCGACCCTGCAAATGCATACAACAACGAGTCTGCACTCCGCGTAGTCAGCCTTCTCTTTGCTCCCCTCTTCTCTCTTGACGAGAACGGCAAGGTAAAGAACGAGCTGGTAAAGTCCTACGAGATCGACGAGGATCCCAAGGCAAGCGAATACAAGCTCACCCTGAAGCTGGAGGATTCCTACTGGAGTGACGGTACTCCCGTATCCGCAAACGACGTTGTTTTCGCGTGGAAGCGTATCCTTGAGGTTGAGTCCACCAGCGAGGCGGCTTCTCTTCTTTTTGAGATCAAGAACGCCCGCAAGGTCAAGGAAGGCGATCTTTCCATCGACGCTCTCGGTATCTATGCGGTAAACACCACCACCGTTGAGATCTTCTTTGAGGAGAAGCTTGACGCGTCCGGCAAGCCCGCTATTGACTACGACGGCTTCATTCGCAACCTTACCAGCTATGCTCTGGTTCCCCTTCGCGAGATGATCGTCAGCCGTACCGACGACTGGGCAAAGAAGCCCGCTACCATGGTGTGCAGCGGTCCCTTCACCCTCCGCAGAGTTTCCTACGACAAGGACAACCGCGGTCTCACCCTTGAGAGAAACGCTTACTATCTCCGCGATAAGGAGGTTGACGATCTGGATAAGATGGTTACCCCCTACCGCCTTGTAATTGATTACACCAAGACCGGCGAGGAGATCATGGCCGCATACGAGGCAGGCGAGATCTTCTTCGTAGGTGATATTCCCCTCTCCGCCCGTGCCGCATACGCGGACAAGGCTGAGGTGAAGGATCTTATGTCCACTCACACCTATTACCTCAACGAGAAGGCTATCATCAACGGTCAGGCGCTGTTTGCAGACCCTGCCGTTCGCGAGGCACTTTCTCTTGCCATTGACCGTGAGGCGATCGCAAATGCCGTCGTATTCGCAAAGGCAGCAACCGCTCTGGTTCCCTACGGCGTTTACAATGCGGATTCCGCAAAGAAGGACTTCAGAGCCGTCGGTGGCAACCTGATCTCCACCTCCGCTGATATGGCAGCTGCCAAGGCAAAGCTTTCCGCAGCCGGCATTGATGCCTCCAAGTTCAGCTTCACCATTATGGTTGCCGCTTACGATGAGGTACACGTTGCCATCGCCGAGATGATCAAGGATGCCTGGTGCGAGCTTGGCTTCAAGGTTAAGGTAAACGCAGTTGAAGTAGAGACCAACGACGATATCGGTACCACCGGTGAGGTTGCAACCGATATTAAGGATGATCTTTTTGCAGAAGCACTTCGTGCAGGCGAATACCAGGTAGTGGCTATAGATCTTGTTGCTTACGCGCCCAACGCGTTCAGCATTCTTGCTCCCTTTGCAAAGGGCTTCTCCGGTCAGGGTATGGACATGGATCTCAAGGATGAGAACGGTCAGCCCTACTACGTGATCCCCACTCACGCTACCGGCTTTGATAACGAGGAGTACAACGCCCTCATCGAAAAGGCTTACGCTACCGTTTCCGCGGCTGAAAGAGCAACCATTCTTCACGAGGCTGAGGCAATGCTGATGCAGAACCTTCCCGTGATCCCCGTTATCTTCAACCAGTCCGCAACCCTTACCCGCAAAGAGCTGTCCAAGGTTAAGACCAACTATTACGGTGCTCCCGTCTTCTCCAAGGTCAAGCTTCAGAACTACGAAGATTATCTTCCTACCGAGGAATAAAACAAATTCATAGGAACTTACTCAAAGCGGCGATCTCTGGCGAGATCGCCGCACGTTTTTTCTTTTGCTCCCGAAAAATTTGACGTCCGTGCTTTACAAATAAATAAAAGTATGATATAATATTATAATAATGCCATACAAGGAGGGTATATGACGGTTATTCCCTTCACGGGTCTTTCGTGGGAGGCAAATTCCTATCTTGTCGTAAGCGGCACACACGCGGTGCTGATCGATGCGGGCGTGAGTGCTGACGTTGTCAAGGAAGAGCTGTCTCGCCGTGGAGCGACCCTCGACGCCGTGCTTCTCACACACGGACATTTTGACCACACCATCTCCGCGGACAAGCTTCGCGAGAGCTTCTCCGTCCCCGTGATGATACACGAGGCGGATGCCGAAATGCTGATGGATGCCGAGAAAAGCGCACTCTATTACTTCTTTGGCACAAGAAGCGCCCATCTTCCCGCCGACAGGGTGCTGAAGGAGGGCGACACCATTCCCCTTGGCGACACGGTCATCACGGTACACCACACCCCGGGACACAGCCTCGGCTCGGTGTGCTACCGCGTAGAGGATGCCCTCTTCACCGGCGACACCATATTTTCAGCGGGCTACGGCAGATGCGACCTATACGGCGGCGATATGCACGCCCTCGCAGGCTCTCTTGCCTCACTCCGCGCACTGAAACAAGATCTCACTATTTATCCCGGACACGGCGGTGCATCCACGCTTGGAGCCGCCCTTGACAATCTGTTCGGGCTCATATAAGAAAGGGTTACGATATGGATACCAACTATCTTGCAGAGCTTCTCTTCCCCCAGATCACGGGTACCCCCGAGGACGTGGAGAAGCAATATCCCCCCCGCAATCTTCCCGAGGGTGCCAAGGTCACCCGTTTTGCGCCCAGCCCCACGGGCTTCGTTCACTTCGGCGGTCTGTTCCCCTCCACGGTAGGCGAGCGACTGGCTCACCTGTCGGACGGTGTGTTCTACCTCCGTATTGAGGACACCGACGCCAAGCGCGAGGTTGAGGGTGCGGCAGAGGGTCTTATCAAAACGCTTGCCACCTACGGCATCGAGTTTGACGAGGGTGCTATCCTTGACGAAAACGGAAACATCTCGGATCGCGGCGCCTACGGTCCCTACCGTCAGAGCCAGCGCGCGGTTCTGTACCAGACCTACGCCAAGCAGCTTGTCCGCGAGGGCAAGGCCTATCCCTGCTTCACCACCGAGGAGGAGCTGGACGAGCTTCAGCAGGTCAACAAGAAAGAAGAGATCAAGAACACCGACTGGCAGGCCGAGGCGGCAAAGCGCCGTGAGGAGATGCTTGCCCGCCGTGAGTTCACCATTGAGGACGTGGAGAAGCATCTTGCCGAGGGTCACCCCTTCGTGCTTCGTATTCTTGCCGACGGCGATCCCGAGAAGAAGGTGAAGTTCACCGACCTCGTTAAGGGCGCTATGGATATTCCCGAGAACGACGAGGACTTCGTGCTTCTCAAGTCCGACGGCATTCCCACCTACCATTTTGCGCACGCCGTTGACGATCATCTGATGGGCACCACCCACGTTGTCCGCGGTGAGGAGTGGCTCCCCAGCCTTGCCAAGCACCTGCAGCTCTTCCGCTACCTTGGCTTCAAGACCCCCAAGTATATGCACATCGCCCAGATCATGAAGCTGGACGAGGCGGGCAACAAGAAGAAGCTTTCCAAGCGCGACATGGGTGCCAATATGGACGATTACACCCGTATGGGCTACTGCCCCGAGGCGGTTTGCGAGTATATCATGACTCTGCTCAACTCCAACTACGAGGAGTGGCATATGCAGAACCCCGAAAAGAGCTATCGGGAGTTCCCCTTCAATATCAAAAAGATGTCGGTTTCGGGTTGCCTTTTCGACTTCGGCAAGCTGAACGACGTTTCCAAGAACATCATCTCCCGTATGGATGCAAAGACGGTTACCGAGAAGGTGACCGAGTGGGCGCTGGCCTTTGATCCCGCCTTCGGACAGGCTCTCGCGGCCGATCCCGCCTTCACCGAAAGCATCTTCGCCATCGGTCGCGGCGGCAAAAAGCCCCGTAAGGACCTTGCCACCTGGACGGATGCCAAGCCCTATATGGGATTCTTCTTCGACGAGTTCTTCACGGTGGAGGACGCTTACCCCGAGCAGTTCGCGAAGGCTGATATCGTAGCCACCCTCGAGAAATTCACCGAGACCTACGACGAGGCAGATGATATGAACGTCTGGTTCGACAAGGTCAAGGCCATTGCCGACGCGCTTGGCTTCGCCTCCGATATGAAGGCCTACAAGGCAGATCCCGCCGCCTTCAAGGGCAGCGTTGCCGACGTCAGTATGTTCATCCGCGTTGCCATCACCGGCAAGCAGAACGCCCCCGACCTCTACACCGTTATGCACATCCTTGGTCGCGAGAAGTCTCTCGCCCGCATCAAGGCTATGATCGATTCTTTGAAATAAGAAAGGAATCTACCGACATGGCAGAAATCAACAGCAATTTCATTCACGAAATTATTGATAGCGATCTTACCACCAATCCCGGTCTCAAGATCCACACCCGCTTCCCTCCCGAGCCCAACGGATACCTTCACATCGGCTCGGTAAAGGCGATCTGCATCAACACCGACGTTGCCAATAAGTACGGGGGTCTCTTTAACCTTCGTTACGACGACACCAACCCCGCCAAGGAGTCCGACGAGTTCGTTCGCTCCATCCGTGAGGATCTGGAGTGGCTGGGCGCCACCCCCACGGGCGGTGTCTTCTACGGCTCCGACTATTTCGGCAAGTGCTACGAGTTCGCCGTACAGCTCATCAAGCAGGGCGACGCTTACGTATGCGACCTTTCCAAGGACGATCTTGCCGACTATAAGGGAACCGACCGCGCGGTAGCTTCCAAGGAATCCCCCTACCGCAACCGCTCGGTTGAGGAGAATCTCGACCTCTT
>JAZLBM010000058.1:0-11382 GCA_045613705.1 Eubacteriales bacterium
ATCTGAACGAGGAGTCTATTCTGCTCCGCATCGACCCCAAGAAGGACGTGGATGCCTTCCATCCCTATAACGTCGGCAGAATTATGATTGGAAACCAGAAGTTCCTCCCCTGCACCCCTGCGGGCGTCATGGAGTTGATCCGCCGCTCCGGCATCGACTGCACCGGCAAGGAGTGCGTGGTGGTTGGCCGCTCCAACATTGTGGGCAAGCCCATGGCCATGCTCCTGCTCCAGGCCAACGGTACCGTGACCATCTGCCACAGCCGCACGAGGGATCTCTCCGAGGTGACCCGCCGCGCAGATATTCTCGTGGTGGCTATCGGTAAGGCTGATTTCGTCACGGGAGACATGGTCAAGGAGGGGGCTGTCGTCATCGACGTGGGTATGAATCGCCGTGCCGACGGCAAGCTGACGGGTGACGTAAACTTTGCCGAGGTTGAGCCGATTGCGAGCGCAATCACGCCCGTGCCCGGCGGCGTTGGACCTATGACTATTACGATGCTGATGCAGAACACCTTAACGGCGGCCAAGGAAGCCGCGAAAAAGTGATTACCGTAAAAATTGCCGACCTTACCATACGGCTGAAAAATCGTTACCGTTACGTGGAAATGCTTTGCCGAGATTATCTTGTGGAAAGCGAAGCGGTGGATTTTGAGGTGGAGGCTACGGATACGGAAATTTCCGAGGAAATGAAGAACGCGGAGAGCGAGTCGAGCCCTGCATATGCGGAAGCGGTTTGCCTTCACAGACAGATCGCCGAAAGGCTTTGGCGATACGATTGCTTTCTTTTACACGCCGCACTCATTGAGTGCGACGGAAGAGGCTACGCCTTTGCCGCGCGAAGCGGTGTTGGAAAATCCACACATATTGGCTTGTGGCAGAAGAATTTTGGTGAGCGCGTTCGCGTGGTAAATGGCGATAAACCCATCGTGCGCATCACGGAACAAGGGGTGACGGCATACGGTACTCCTTGGAACGGCAAGGAAGGTCTTGGCGAAAACGGTGCTTGTCCCTTGGATAGCATCTGTTTTCTGACGCGAGGTGATGAAAACGAGATCCGCTCGGTTTCTACAGAGGAAGCCGCGATGAAGCTGTTTCCACAGGTGTATCTTCCTGTGGAAGCCGACGCTATGGATAAGACGTTGTCCTTGCTGGACGATTTTGTCAATCGGATCTCCTTCTGGGAGCTTCGGTGCAATATGGAGGACGAAGCGGCGTTGCTTTCTCATAAAACAATGGCGCAGAAAGGAACAGAGATATGAAGATCAAAAGCGGATTTATTGTAAGAAGCGTCGGCGGTAACCGTATGGTTGTAGCAACCGGCGAGAGAAGCCGCCGATTTGGCGGAATGATCCGTTTGAATGAAAGCGGAAACTTTCTTTGGAATTGCCTCAAGGAGGATGTTGACTCGGCAACCTTAGTCAAAGCGCTTCTTGAGGAATATGACGTGGATGAAATGACGGCAAAAGCGGACGTGGAAGGGTTTTTGAATACCCTTCGCACGGCGGGGGTTTTGGATGAGTGAGTTTTCCATGGAAGAGTTGGTGCCTCTGATCACCGAGGTGATCGGAGAGGGCGGTGAATTTCGCCTTTATCCCAAGGGGACAAGTATGCGCCCTCTCATCCGACAAGGCATTGACGCCGTTGCGCTGGTCTCTCTTGAGCGAAAGCCCAAAAAAGGCGACGTTCTTTTGTATCAACGCGAGAATGGACAGTACGTTTTGCACCGTCTTATGCGAGTGGAGAAAGACGGGACGCTTTGCTTTTGCGGAGATAATCAGCGATTGCTGGAGCACGGTCTTACCTGCGATCGGGTTGTCGCCGTTGTAACTGCTTTCTTCCGTGATGATAAGCGCTACGAAGCAAGCGGCGCGGTTATGCGCCTCTATTCATGGCTTATGACGCACACAATTGGAAGAAATTCGGTTTTCCGCATAAGAGCGCTTCGCGCCAAATACATAAAAAGGGGACGGTAAGCCCCTTTTTATCATAGATCGATCGGAAAGGATACATAGATATGAATCACGTTACAGGCCTCGGCTTTCGTCATAAAGCGGGTGTGGTTATGCCCGTCAGCAGTCTGCCGTCTCCCTACGGCATTGGAAGCCTTGGTAAGGAAGCGCTGAGGTTTATAGATTTTTTGGATGCCACGGGTCAGAAATGCTGGCAGGTATTGCCGCTGAACCCCACCTCTTACGGTGACAGCCCCTATCAGTCTCCGTGCTCTGCCGCGGGAAATCCGTATTTTTTGGATCTGGATATTCTTGCAGAAAAGGGACTCTTGACTAAGGAGGAGCTGGCTTCGCAGAAAAATAACGCCAAGCGCGTGGACTACGGATGGTTGTTTTTTGCGCGCTACGATATTCTTCGTCTTGCGCATTCCCGCTTTGTTCCGGGGAGTGCCTACAAAACCTACGCAAGAAAAAATCAGGATTGGCTTGAAAATTACGTGCTCTTTATGGCGCTTAAGGTGCACTACGGATATCGCAAGTGGACCGAGTGGAGCGAGGAGCATCGGGATTACCGACAGGCGCTCTCCAACAAGGCCGCTTTCGAGCGGGAAATGGACTTCTGGCGCTGGATCCAGTTTGAGTTTGACGCGCAGTGGCAGGCGGTTGTGGCGTATGCCCATAAAAAGCATATATCGGTTATTGGCGATATGCCCATTTACGTAGCGCACGACAGTATGGACGTCTGGGCGGCACCCGAGCAGTTCTTGTTAGATGAAAACTACGATCCCCGTGTGGTCGCGGGATGTCCCCCCGACGGTTTTTCTCCCGACGGCCAGCTTTGGGGCAATCCCATTTACAATTGGGAGCTGATGGAGAAGCAGGGCTTTTCCTGGTGGCTTGCGAGGATCGGCGCGGCCTTCCGCCGTTACGATATTCTTCGCATTGACCATTTCCGCGGCTTTGCGGGATATTATAATATTCCTTACGGTGAGGACACCGCAAGAAACGGAAAATGGGATTCCGCGCCCGGAATTTCCTTGTTTCGCGCCGTGAAAGAGACCTATCCCAAGGGAAAGATCATTGCCGAGGATCTTGGCTTTATTACCGATGACGTGCGAGAGCTTCTTCGTGATACGGGATTCCCGGGAATGAAGATGTTGCACTTCGCCTTTTACGACGAAAACAGTGAATATTTGCCGAGAACCTATACCACGGAAAATTGTGTGGTATACGCTTCCTCTCACGATTCCGATTGCACCCGTTCGTGGTTGAAGTCGCTTTCGGGAGACGCTAAGAAGCGTTTTAACCGTGAATGCCCGAGGATCAAGAGCGAGGATCGTGTATACGACGTGATCCGCCTTGCCTTTGAAAGCATCGCCGAGCTTGCTATCGTTCCTATGCAGGACTATTTGTTGCTTACGAACGAAGAGGGAAGAATGAATACCCCTTCCACCGCCGAGGGAAACTGGTCGTGGCGCATCAATGCCCGCTACAATACCGAAGCGCTTCGCCGTAAGGTAAAGGCGATTGTGAAGGAAACAAGAAGACATAAATAAAGGAGCGAGCCTCTGATGAAGGATATATTGATAACCGGCGCGTACGGTGGTATGGGACGTGCGGCCGTGGCGGAATTCAGCGCGCGCGGCTTTCGTGTATTTGCTCTTGACAGACAGGTGGATATACCTCGGGAGAACGTCATTCCTATTCAGGCAGACGTTACCTCCGTCGAAGGTCTTTCTCTGGCGCAAGAGCACCTCAAAGCACATGGCGCATCCCTTGACGCCATCGTTCATTTTGCGGGCATTTATATGCTGGATTCTCTGGCGGAAATGAGCGAGGAGGCCTTCCGTCGCATTTTTGACGTGAACCTGAACGGCGTTTTTCTTGTAAACAAGACGTTCTTACCGCTTATGAAGCAAAACGGAAAGATCCTCATCACAACAAGTGAACTAGCCCCCTTGGATCCGCTCCCGTTTACCGGTATTTACGCGGTATCGAAGGCGGCGCTTGACAAATATGCATACTCGCTTCGTATGGAGCTGCAGCTTCTGAATATAACCGTGTCCGTGCTTCGTGCAGGCGCGGTAGACACAGGGATGCTTGGCGTTTCCACTGATGCTTTGGATCGCTTTTGCAAGAATACAACGCTTTACAGCTGCAACGCCAAACGGTTCAAAGGCATCGTCGAGCGCGTAGAAGCCCGTTGCATTTCGCCCCAAAAGCTTGCGCGAAAGGCGGCGTCGATCTTGGAAAAGAATCGCCCTCGATTTGCCTATGCCATCAACCGCAATCCACTGCTATTGTTACTGAACGTGCTTCCCAAGCGCCTTCAACTTTTTGCAATTCGTTTGATTCTTCGATAATTTTGTTGCAATTGGTCGCTTTTTCTGGTATTATAAGAAAAGCTGAAATTGGAGGGACTTTATTATGTGGATTACAGCGGCCATTTTTTCTGCGGTTTTTGCAGGGCTTACCGCGATTCTCGCAAAATGCGGAATCAGAAAAACCAATTCTGATGTGGCTACCGCACTGCGGACGATCGTGGTTCTGGTCTTCTCGTTCTTGATGGTGCTTATCGTCGGTTCTGCCGAAAGTATTGCCGGCATCAGCGCAAAATCGTGGCTTTTTCTCGTTTTATCGGGTCTTGCCACGGGCGCATCGTGGATATGCTATTTCAAAGCCCTCTCTATGGGTGACGTCAATAAGGTGACGCCTATCGACAAATCCAGCATTATTCTCACCGTGATTCTTGCAATTTTGGTGTTTGGCGAGACGCACAATATTGCGGTAAAGCTGTCGGGAACGGTGCTGATCGGTATAGGTACGTTTCTTATGATCGAAAAGAAGAAGAGCCGGAAACAGGCGAAAGGCGCAGGATGGATGATATACGCCGTCCTGTCTGCGGTTTTTGCCGCGCTCACCTCGGTTTTGGCCAAGGTGGGTATTACGGGAGTGGAATCCAATCTCGGTACTACCATTCGCACCGCGGTGGTTCTCGTGATGGCGTGGATCATTGTCTTTGCCAAGGGCGAGCACAAAACGATCCGTGGTATTGAAAAGAGGGAACTCCTCTTCATCGCTTTATCCGGACTTGCCACGGGCGCTTCCTGGCTCTGTTACTATTATGCCGTACAAAACGGTATTCTCAGCGTCGTCGTCCCCATTGACAAGATGAGCATTTTGCTTACGGTGATTTTCTCCACGGTGTTCTTGAAAGAGAAGCTTTCCGCCAAAGCCGCGATCGGTCTTGCATTTATGTGTTTTGGCACCATCGCAATGGCAATTTGGGCGTAAAACAGATCGGCAATCGAAAGGTTGCCGATTTTTTATTATAGATCGCAAAATTAATTTTAAGAAAACCGCTTTTACACTTGGAAACCGTGGAAAGATGTGCTATAATGATAAAGAATTATCAATCGTTGAAAGAAGGGTTCTTTTATGAAAAAAACGTTACCGAAACGCAAGCTGATACGCTACTGTCTCTCAGACATCGCCAAGGGACTGTTTAACGGTATGATCGGCAACTATCTGCTGTACTTTTTCCAGCCCACGGTAAAAAGCGGCATTCCCAATCTTTTGCCGCAGAATAAGCTTCTCGGCTTCCTTACAGTAATGGCGCTTCTGACCGGTATCGGCAAGGTGATCGATGCCGTGACCGATCCCTGGGTGGCAAGCCTTTCGGATAAGTGCACGCATAAAGACGGTCGCAGAATGCCGTTCTTGAAGTTTGCCGCCGTTCCATATGCGCTTTCGGTGCTTATGATATTTATGGCCCCCTTTAAGCAGGGCTCTGTTGCAAACGCCGTATGGGTCGGCTTCTTCCTGATCGCTTATTATACTGCGTATACATTCTTCTTTATTCCGAGAAACGCCCTTGTGCCCGAGGTGATTCCCGATGCCAAAGACAGAGTCGGATATTACGGCATCAGCACCGCCTTTTTCATGGGCTCCAGCTCCTTTATGTATGCGGCGACCTTGTTCGTGGACCTTATTAAAAAGCTTGGCGCAAGTGCACTTTGGTCTTGGCGAATCGTCTTCAGTGTATTTGCCGCTATCGGTCTTACCTGTGTGCTTCTCGGCGCGACCGCTTTCCGTGAAAAGGATTACGTGGAAGAAAGTGTCAAGCCCAAGCAGTCGCTCTTGTCTTCGGCAAGCACCATCTTCAAGAACAAGAGCTTCGTTACCTTCTTTGCCGGTGACCTTTTCAGCTACATATCTATGGCCTTTTTCCAGACGGCGATGCTGTATTACATTACCATGCTTCTGAACGTTCCCGAGTCCCAATCCTTCCTGGTTATGCTTGCCGCCATCGGTGTGGCACTTTGTATGTTCCCGATGATCGTAAGGTTCAGCAAAAAGTACGGCAAGAAGACGATGCTTGTGATTGCAAGCGTGATCTTCACCATCGTGTTTGCTTTCATTTTCTTCGGCGACAAGCTGGCATCGCTTGTGGTTGGATACGAGTTGTTCCTCGGTCTCTTTATGGGTATTGTGGTGGCGTTCCCCTTTGCCGCCATCAACATTTTGCCCCAGTCCTGTATGTCCGACATTATTCAGAAGGACAGCATTGAAAACGGCGTTAACCGAGAGGGCTTTTTCTCGGCAACCAAGACCTTTATCGAAAAGATCGCCTATTCCTTGGCGATGGTCGTTGTTTCCAGCGTGCTTGCAATCGGCGCACCCGCAGGCGAGTCGGTTGGTATGCTCGGCGTGAAGCTGACCGGCGTATTTGCAGGTCTCTTTAGCCTTGTTTCCTTGCTTTTCTTCGTGTTCTACAACGAAAAGAGCGTAACGAAATTCATTGACGAGCACCGAAAGGAAAAGGAAGCGAAATGAAAAATGTTCTGTTAAAGGATGAATCGGAACGCCGCGGCGTATCGGATGAGAAGACGAGGGAATACGTAGAAAAGCTTTCTCATTTGATCAATTGCAAGACGGTCTGGACAAGAGACGGCGTCAACAAAGATGAATACGTGCGCTTTTACGAGACCCTTGACCGCCTTTTCCCGAATCTCGCGGCAAGGGCAGAACGCCTTACCTTCGGAGACGGATGCTTTGTCTACGTGATCAAGGGGCAGAACGCGACAAAGAACCTGATGATGATGTCTCACCACGACGTGGTAGAAGGCGGAGAGGGATGGGATACCGATCCCTTTGTCGCCACCGAGAAGGATGGCTATTTGTACGGTCGCGGAACCATTGACACCAAGACACCCCTGTTTGCCGAGCTTCAGGCGGCGGAAGAGCTGCTTGCTGAAGGATATGGATTTGAAGGATTAACCCTCTATATAGGCTCCTCTCACAACGAGGAGGTTTGCGGTGACGGTATGGTCCTTGCCGTTGACTACTTCAAGGAACAGGGCATTCACTTTGATCTTGTTCTTGACGAGGGCGGTGCCATCACTGAGGGACAGATTCCCGGCGTATCTTGCAAAAGCGCCGTGGTTGCGGTGCACGAAAAGAGCCGCCACGTATTCCTTTGCCGCGCCAAGATCGACCCCAAGGGACACGGCGGCTTTGGCGGTGCCAAGGATAGTGCAGTCGAGCGCTTGAGCCGCTTCATTGCCGAGGTGTGTGACAAGCAGGGAAAGATATATCGGGGTCAGTTTGCCCCTGAGGTTAGAGCTACCTTTGAGCGTCACGTGCCCTATATGTCCTTCCCGATGAATCTTCTGTTTGGAAATATGGGGTTGTTTGCGCCGCTGATCAAAAAGATTATGATGGGCATTCCCGCGGCGAGCGCAATGCTTTCGACCGGACTTTCCTTTACCACTTTGAAGGCAGGAAGCGAGGAAGATCCTCAGCTTCGCGCAAAGACAGCGGAATCGATCATGTTCCTTCGTTGCGTCCGTGAAGAGGATCTGTATTGCGGTCTCGAGAAGATCAAAAAGATCGCACAAAAATACGGTGTTGAAATCGAGGCTCGTGAGCGTGATTACTGCCGTCCCACCGATTTTAAGGGAGAAGCCTTCCGCAAAATCGAAGCGGTTCTTCACGAAAACTTCCCGGACGTTGCGGTGGCGCCGTTCCTTTTAACGGCAGGAACCGACGCCAGAAGGTTTACTGACGTTGCGGATAACATCCTTCGTTTCGCCCCCATCGACCTTTCAAAGAAACAGTTTGCTACCATTCATAATGCCAACGAACATATTGCTATCAAAAACATTGGAGAATGCGTCGTATTCTACAAAGACATCATCCAAAAGATATAAAGGAGAACGATTATGAGTAACGTAAAGAACGATCCCAAGTACAAGAACGGTTTGTTGCAGGCCATTCGTGCTCAGCTTGAGCACAGAGCCTTCTGGCTGTACCTCCTTTGCGACGAGGCAAAGAAGCGCGGTCTTGACCCCAGAGATTTCGGAAGCGACGCGGTGAAGCGGTGCGGTCTTTCTCAGGGCGCAGACCTTGTAAAGAAAGGAAATACCGATAGTCTCAAGGGACTTCGCAAGACCCTCTTTACCAAGCCCGCTCAGCTTGTATTTGAAATGAAGATCCTGGAGTCTACCGACGACAAGCTTTCTATCGATTTCCATTACTGTCCTCTGGTAAAGGCTTGGCAGAAGGCGGGATGCTCCGACAAGGAGATCGCTATGCTTTGTGATATCGCTATGTGCGGTGACCACGGTATCGGTGAGTGCTACGGAAGTGTTCTCGATCTTCCCAAATGCATCGCAAAGGGTGACGATATGTGTTGCCTCCGTTACCATAAAAAGGATGTTCCTTCCGAAGAGAACAACGGTTAAGAGGAAAAGTGATGTCTGAATTTTGGGATCTATTGATTGGAGGCGGAAATGAAAAACGGCTTTGATCCTGTTTGCGTAAAGAACGCTTGCGTGTCGTGGATTCGTCGTTTCTTCGAAGAAAACGGCAACGGATGCAACGCGATCATAGGTATCTCCGGTGGAAAGGACAGCTCCGTTGCGGCGGCGCTTTGTGTGGAAGCACTTGGCAAAGAGCGTGTTATCGGTGTACTGATGCCTTGTGGGGAGCAGCACGATATCGATTGCGCCTATAAGCTTGTGGAGCATCTTGACATCCAGCATTACGTTGTGAACGTCAAGGCTGCCGTGGACGGCGTGCTGAACAGTCTTCCCAAGGAACTTGCGGTCACCGCACAGACGAGAAACAATCTCCCCCCTCGCATTCGTATGAGCACCCTCTATGCCGTTTCTCAAAGCTGCAACGGTCGCGTGGTGAATACCTGCAATCTGTCGGAGGATTGGGTCGGATATTCGACGCGATACGGCGATGCCGCAGGCGATTTCAGCCCCTTGGCAAAGCTTACGGTTGATGAGGTGAAGCAGATCGGTCGCGTCCTCCGCCTTCCCGAGGATCTGGTTGAAAAGACGCCAATCGACGGACTTTGCGGAAAAACCGACGAAGAGAATCTCGGCTTTACGTATGCCGAGCTGGATCGGTATATCCGTACGGGCGAGATCGAGGACGAAGAGAAGAAGGCGCGCATCGACTACCTTCATAAAATCAATCTTTTCAAGCTTCAATTGATGCCTGTATTCGATCCCGAAATATAAAAAAGCCACCATACGGTGGCTTTTTCTTATGCTTCGTTTTTTCTGAGCCGTGCTTCTACTTTGGGGAAGCGGGGCGTCGGGTCAAAAAAGCGATCGATCAGCTTACCCATAAGGGCGATGATAGGGGAATTCATTGCGGTGGTGACCAGCGTGCCGAGACCGAGACTGTGGAAGGACGTGCGTCCGATGGTGCTCCAATCGAAGGTGGTCGCGTCGCCGAATAGTACCAACGCCAAAAGAATAGAAACGACCAGAAGGGAAATGTCGAAAATCGCCTTGGTCTTGTTCAACTTTAAGTTAAAACGATCCACAAGCTCCGCTACGAACAGCTCGTGTACCTGAAGGGGCATATATGTGCGGAAAAAGCACGCCACGCCGAAGGCGGTAATGCAGTTGCCAACGAGGAGCATGATCCAACGAAGCCACACGGCATCAAAGGAAACGCCGCCAAGCACCCACACGAAGAAATTCAGCACGTAGCCGTAGACCACGGCAACGGCAAAGGCGAAAAGATAGCGGAAGCGGAACCGGCGGATTACAAGGCAAAGAAGAATGAGGATCACGCCCTGCAAAAGATACTCGGTTACGCCGAGACTGAAGCCGCTCCAAAGGTGCGCGATGGCCTCGTAAACGATAAAGGTGGGCGCGGCGATCATAGAAACGCCAAGATCGGCCTTGCTGCAAATGGCTACACCAAGCGCCACAAAAAATATGCCAAAGAGCCACAAAAGCTCTGACGTGTGTTTGAATTTTCTCATAGATTTCTCCCGTTATTGCCAAGAATGGCACTATTATATCATATTTTACGAATTTTGGCAATGGGGAGATGAAAAGAATGTGGCACGGCGAGAAGGGAAGCGTTAAAAAAGAAAACCGCAACTCCTTTAGGGAATTGCGGCGTTAGTCGAAAGAATGCCGCGCTCTTATTCATCGTGGCTCTTCATAATATCAATTTTTTCATAAAAAGCAGTTGTAAAATCAATATTAGGGTCGCACAAGGATTCTCGATGTGCTTGATGAAAACCAAGCAGGACGATGAGACCGCGCACCGCATCCTTTCTGACCAGATAAGTATCGTCAATATCTAATTGCTCAAGCATTTCACCGGCGATCAACGGTTCTATCAACAATTTTGCTTCTGCTTCTGTGCAGGCAAGCATTTTTTGTAAAGTCCTTATGGTAATTGTTTTCCGTTTTCTTAAATCCTCACAAAAATTGACAGCAGAAATAATGGTGGAGGGGTGCGCATTTTCGAACTCAACAACGTCATCCTTGTCTTTAGTTTCGTTATAGATAGTATCGTTCATCAACACCATAAACTCGCGAAAAACAGTGATATCAACAGAAGGTTCCTTTACTGACGCGAAGAAGGCGTTAATATCACAATTCAAGCATTCCGCGAGTTTTGGCAGATATTCGATAGACGGAAGCGCATCGCCGCTTTCCCATTTGGAAACCGACTGGGGTGTGATATTCAAATAATCTGCAATTTGCTTTTGGGATAATCCGCAGGTAAGGCGTCGATTTTTTAAGTTGATGTGAAACATAATTGTACCTCCGATAAAGTTCACCTCTATTATAGCGCCCAATATTGCATTCGTCAATAACCGGTTAAGCGAGGGAAGTGTCAACCAGCGGTTGTTTTTTAATGTTAAAAAGAAAACCGCAACTCCTTTAGGGAATTGCGGCTTTTTGGCGGAAGCGGTGGGATTCGAACCCACGGTACCGTAAGGTACAACTGATTTCGAGTCAGTCCCGTTATGACCACTTCGATCCGCTTCCGTATGGCATGTCCGAATGTACCAAGTCCGAAAGATCGGTTGCTGCGACCCCGATTGATTTCGATGCCAGTGGCATTGGAAGGCATGCGGTTGGGACCACTTCGATACGCTACCA
>JAZLBM010000059.1:0-10105 GCA_045613705.1 Eubacteriales bacterium
TAGCTCAGGCGGTAGAGCACTTGACTTTTAATCAAGGTGTCCGGGGTTCGATTCCCCGATGGAGCACCAAAAAAGCACGCATTCGCGTGCTTTTTTTGTTTATATCAGCGTTATCGGTCCCATAAGACCGCTGGCGCGGACGGAAAGGAACTTGGAAAAGCCGTCCCGTTGCGCAAATACGCAGGTGTTGGTCACCGTGATCTCAAGGGTGTTTTCGCCGTCCACCACCGCGTTGCCGATGGCGAATCGGTACGGGGGATATACACGGGTGCCTACGGGAATACCGTTCACCTTCACCTCGGCGGTGGAGCCGACCTCACCAAGATCCAGTATCAGATCGGGTGTCGCCGAAAGGGAGATTTTTGCCGTGTAGCGGATATTGCCCGAGAAGTCGGGAAGGGCGTCGGGGGCGGTGATGCTGCTGAGGGTGTCCGTCGCTTTGTACGGACGGTAGGAAGGCAGATTCTCCTCTTCGCAGATCGAGATCTCCCAGGTGGGGGAGAGGGACCTTCGGGGGGGCTTGGTTTCCTCAAAGATCATTTTATCTGCGGAAGGAGAAGCGCCGCCGATCAGCACCGCCAGCATATTGTAAGGCGCGAGGGTGAGGGGGATGGTGCCGTCCTCACTGCGGCGCGTGACGGTTACGTTTTCAAAGGGATCGTAAAGGGTATAATTGCCGCCCTCAAAGCCGCGGAGGCGCACCGTAGCTTCGCGTGTGCGGGTGATATCCTCGTTGGCAAACAGGTAGCAGACCGCGCCTTCCCGTTCGTAATGATAGTAGCGCACGTACTTGCCGCCGTTTTCCACCGTCACGTCGCGGTAGGGGGTCATAAAGTCGGCAAGGGCATCGGGGGTGACGTGGGCAAAGCCGGGGAGCCCCCTTTGTCCGACGATCACAATACGCTCCGCAAGGCGCGTAAGGAGCGCCATTTGCTCGTCCGAAAAATAGGAGCAGTAGGGAACGAGAAGCACGGGATAGACTTCCTTATCCACGCGTCCGTCGCCGTCCATATCCCGAAGTCTGTCCCAGGGCAAAATATCGTAGTCCAGCTGGGCGTCGTAAAGGATCTTGCAGATCTCGCGGTTGTCGCAGTATTCACCGCCGCCCCAGAAGGCCTCGGCGTCATACAGAACGGCACAGCAGGGAACGTGAATGCCGTCGCTGATCAGCGCCGACGTGCGGTTGAGGTGCCCGATGATCTTGCCGAAATATTTGTACTGCGGATTTTTGCCGCTGTTGTAAAAATTGGGGGGGCAGTCGGTGTCGTTCTCCTTGGGAGAAAAGGCGTGGGGAACGTAATAATTGATGCCGCGCACAAGGAAGTGGTCGGCAAGATATTTCATAATGGTGAAATCCTCCGCCCATCCGTAGGCGCCGAAGATCTCACAAAGGGCACGTCCCTGCTTTTGGGGCTCGGTGTGCGCCGCGGAGGAGGCCAGCTTGCCGAGGATATAATGATAGAGACGGTTGTCCATCTTCCAATAGGATACGTAGCCGGTGTTTTGGATCTCGGTCAGTCCCGGGATGATCTGGTGGAGCACCACGTCCACCCCCGCCATATGCTGGCCCTCAAGGGCGCGGAAATAATGACCGCAGCCGGAGCCCAGCTTGCGGTGCATACCGTTGTCCTCGATGATGTGACCTACGTACATCACGCCGTGATCCTCGCACCAGCGACCGATCCGCGACGAGAAATGATCCCGATACAACGCGGTGATGGTGTCCATATAGGTCTGCCGTGCCGCTTCGGTAGTGTCGTCGGAGAAGGGAAACCAGATGCGGCAAAGCATGGCGTAGGTGTCCTTGCCCCATACCCGTCGGAGGGTGTCGTACACGTTTTTGTGCCACGGATAGCCCGCGGTCTCGTCGCCCATTTCCGTCTGGCGGCACTGATTGCAGTGGAAGGCAGGCTCATCGGCAAAAAATCCAAGGAGTGTCTTGCCGAATTCGTCGGCAAAGTGGTCATAGTGGGATTGGTAGACCTCCTCGATATAGGCGTCGGTGGCCTCGGCGGAGAGCTTGTCACAATAAGCGCGATAGCGAGGGGCGATATCCGCCTGGGAGGAGATTAGAATGATCGCCGACCAGATCCCCTCGGGGAGATCGAAATAAAAGTATCCGTTCTGATAGCCGTCCGAAATATCCACGTGGGTTCCGTCAAAGCGACCGTCCGCACCGCGGCGAAGGGCAACGGCTCCCAGGATCTCGTCGTCGGGAAGCGCTTTCCATTCGTCAGCCAGCACCTGTCCCTCACGCATCGGGCCTACGATGTCTACGCGGCGCGCGCGAATGTTCCGCGGCTGAAGATGCTTGTATTTTTCCGTAAAAATTCCGTTGGCAAATCCCGACGGAAAATGCTTGTCGTCAAGGATCCACAGCTTCATATCGAGCCGATGGCAGGTGTCGATGATCAGCCGCACGTCGCTCCACCAATCCTCACGGCAGAATTGCTCGTGGGTTCGGGATTCGATGCATACGGCACCGATGCCGCAATCGTGTATACGCTCCAGCTCGCGGACGATCAGCGCGTCGTCCTCGTTATGAAGCCACAAAAAGGGGGCTACGTAGTTGCCGCCCTCGCCCGTCATAATTTTTTCAAGATGCTCCATAAAGCGCCTCCCAAAAGAATTTACACCTTCATTATAGAGCGGATTCTCGCGCCCTGTCAAGCCGCAAATCAAAAAAATCGCACAAATTCATAATTCCCCTTTACAAAAAAGACAGATTCGGCTATAATGAAGATACTAACTTATATGCGAGGGAAGATTATGAGAAACGAAAATCTGATCGAAAAGACCGTGGCGTCCGAGTCCATCTACGACGGCCGCGTGCTTCACGTATACTGCGATACCGTGTCGCTTCCCGACGGCAACCAATCCATGCGCGAGTACGCCAAGCACAAGGGTGCCGTTGCCGTAGTCCCCTTGACCGACGAGGGGGAGGTCATCTGCGTTCGCCAGTACCGTTACGCCCACCGCAAGGTGCTTCTTGAAATTCCCGCAGGCAAGCTGGACTCCTTTGAGGAGGATTTTATCTCGGCGGCTACCCGTGAGCTTCGCGAGGAGACGGGCGCTACCTGCAAAAAGCTTCAGTTCATCGGTGACCTCATTTCCACCCCCGCTCTCATTGACGAGGTCATTCATATGTACCTTGCGCGCGGTCTTCAGTTCGGCGAGACCGATCCCGACGAGGACGAATTTCTTGACGTGGTCAAGATCCCGCTTGCGGAGCTTGTCCGTATGGTCATGAACGGAGAGATCAAGGACTCCAAGACCCAAACCGCGATCCTCAAGACCCATTTCATTCTGGAATCCGAAAAAAACAACAAGGAGTAAGACGCTATGAAACTCAACTATAAGAGAACTCTTCTCGTAGGCTTCGCATTCTTTTTGATCTGTGCCTTCTGGCAGATCTACGACGTAACCATCGCTATGACCCTGACCAGTAAGTTCGGTCTGAGTCAGACGGCGTCGGGCGTGATCATGGCGCTGGATAATATTCTGGCTCTCTTTATGCTTCCTCTGTTCGGCGGCATTTCCGACCGCCACAAGAGCAAGAGCGGTCGCCGTACTCCCTTTATCCGCACGGGTACCATCCTTGCGGTGGCCTTCCTGATCCTTCTTTCCGTGGCGGATAACGCGCAGCTGAAGAATATCGAGCGCTATTCCAAGGTCAACGATCCCGCAACCATGGAGCTGATCTACGACGAGCAGAAGGATACCGTTCTTCAGACCCCCGAGGGCGTGAGCTATCGGCTTGCCGATCTGTACACGCGTGAGGAGTTCTCGGCGCTTACCACCGATTCCAAGACCACCGAGGTCAATGCCTTCGGTCGTGCGGTTGAGGTAAACGTGTACACCCGCTACGTGGTGCCTGCAAGACAGGCCTGCGCCGCGTCGGTAACGGATGAGAACCCCACCACGGTTGTGATCTTTATCGCAATTCTTCTGTTCCTTCTTGTTTCTATGGCCACCTTCCGCACTCCTGCGGTTGCGCTGATGCCCGACGTGACCTTGAAGCCTCTGCGCTCCAAGGCCAACGCCATCATCAATCTGATGGGTAACGCGGGCGGTATTATCGTCCTCGGTCTCGGCTCGGTGCTGGCCATTTCCAAGGTGAAAAACGCGTATATGAGCTACACGGGCGTGTATGCCGTAGTTGGCGCTATTATGCTTGTGGCACTCGTCATCTTCCTTCTTACCGTCAAGGAGCCCAAATGGGTTGCCGAGATGCAGGCCGAGAGCGTAGCGCTCGGTCTTGACAAGCAAGAGGAGATTGTGGAAAACGCCCCGAAGAAAAAGCTCAGCCGTGAGCAGAAAATGAGCCTTATCTTTATTCTGGCGTCCATCGTGCTTTGGTTCTTCGGCTATAACGCCGTGACCTCCAAGTATGCCGTATACGCCCAGAACGTGCTTGACAAGGATGCCACCACGACCCTGCTTCTTGCCAACGTGGCGGCCATCGTTTCCTACCTTCCCGTAGGTATGGTTGCCTCCAAGATCGGTCGTAAAAAGACCATCCTTGCGGGCGTTGCTATGTTGTTCACCGCCTTTTTGGCGGGATGCTTTATGACGGCATCCAGTCCCTCCTGGCTTATGACCTGTATGTTCTGTCTTGCGGGCATTGCCTGGGCGACCATCAACGTCAACTCCTTCCCTATGGTGGTGGAGATGTGTACCGGTGCCGACGTAGGAAAATACACCGGCTTCTACTACACCGCGTCTATGGCGGCACAGTCCTTGACGCCTACCATTTCGGGTATTTTTATGGACAAGGTCGCAATGACCAGCCTCTTCCCCTACGCCACGATTTTTGTGGGGCTCGCTTTCTTCACTATGCTCTTCGTGAAGCACGGTGACAGCAAGCCCACGGCGGTAAAGGGCATCGAGGCACTGGCCGATAACGACGATTGACGGAGGAAGGTATGCCTTTTATCATTATTTTTCTGATCCTTTTGATCTTCGGGGTGGCGTACGTCAGTCTGATTATGCCCCGTGCCACCGAGCAACCGGAGCTTGATAAGATCCTTTCGGATTATTCTCATCGCGGTCTGTTTGATAATAAGAGCATTCCCGAAAACTCCCTTGCGGCCTTCCGCAACTCGGTTAAGCACGGCTTCGGCATCGAGCTTGACGTACAGCTGACGAAGGACGGGCAGGTGGTGGTCTTCCACGACTACACCCTTGACCGCATGTGCGGCGAGAAGGGAAGGGTCTCCGAGCTGACGCTGGCGGAGCTTCGCCGCTTCCGACTTCTCGGCACCGACGAGGGCATTCCCACGCTTCGCGAGGTTCTTGAGGTCGTGGACTGCCAAGTGCCGCTTTTGGTGGAGCTGAAGGGCGAGAGTGCCAACGATGATCTTTGCCTTGCCACGGCGCGTCTTCTTGACGAGTACGACGGCGTGTTCTCGGTGGAATCCTTCAATCCCTTGCTTTTGTATTGGTTCAAGACCCATCGCCCCGAGGTGGCGCGCGGTCAGCTTGTGACCAATCTGATGAAGACCCGCAAGGACGGAAACAAGTTCTTGAATTTCCTTCTCTCGGGTATGCTTCTCAATTTCCTGTCCCGCCCCGATTTTATCGCCTGCGATATCAAGCATATGGGCGGTCCGTCCTTCTATATCTGCGTGAAGCTTTTCCGCGCCAAGCAGGTGTATTGGACGGTCAAGCGCCGCGACGATTTCGACGCCATCCGCGAAGCGGAGGCCTACTCCATCTTCGAGGGCTTTATTCCCGGATAACCACAAAACCACAGACCGAACGGTCTTTGTTTTTTTTGTGTAAATTTTGATTTGTCGGTGGGTTTAAAGCCTTCTCCAAGAATGGGAGAAGGTGGCGGCGAAGCCGACGGATGAGGTTGCGGAATTTAAGCAAACAAAACGGCGGGAGTAGCCTTCTCTAAGATAGAGAAGGTGGCGGCGAAGCCGACGGATGAGTGTGCGCTAATTCCGCGTGCCATAAGGCTTCGCCCCCTCATCACCCGCTTCGCGGGAGCTTCTCCATCTTGGAGAAGCCTTTAAAATCACGCCATTTTGCAACATCAACAGGCGCAACCTCACCACCTGCTTCGCAGGAGCCTCTCCCATTCTTGGAGAGGCCTTTAAAAGCAACTGCGAACCCACCGACAAATCAAAATTTGAACCTTTCTATCTTCGCCCGAGGTGCGGAGATGTTGAAAGATTTCCTATGATATAGCAAATGCCCTCCGAAAATCGTTTTTAAGCGGTTTTTTTGTCAAAAACAACCACGGAGAGAGTGCTATTGGCGCATCAACCTTTGCTATAATATAATATGTATACCTATCGCCGGTAGAAATTTCCAGCGGCGGTAGAGCAAAAATCATTTGGAGGAAATTCTAATGAACAACGTAAGAAAGCAAAGCAAGCTTCTCGCAGCGCTCCTTGCTGTTCTTATGGTTCTCTCTGTCGTTGTTGCACTTCCCGCAGCAGCAGAAGAGACGGCCGTAGTTGAGAACAACAAGAAGGTGCTCTATGAGCTTGACTTCAGCAAGGCAGGCGGTGCGCTGGATGCAACCGCAACCGCAGAATGGCTTGCTGCAAACAATGGTTTTGTCACTTCGACAACCAGTGCAAACAAGATTGACGCCACCGGCTTCTACACGCTCGGCACGGGCAACATCGTTATGAATAACGGCACACCCAACGAGCTTTACAACTACTTTGTTGGTTGGCACGATGGCTACAATACCACCTGCAAGACCTATGAGATCTCTATGGATATCCGTCTTGAGAAGGAATCCGCCTACAGTCGTAATGCAACGGCAAACTACACGGACGAGAACGGAAACACCTACACCAAGATGTATACCGACGAGAGTGGTTGGTCCTTCCTCGGTATGACGATCGGCGGCAACTACGACAGCTTGTTCCGTATCGGTCAGAAGGACGGCAAGACCTACCTCTTCGCCGAGAGCGCTGCCGGTAGCGTTAACCAGGACAACTACAAGTCCTACGGTAACGTATACGTTATGGATTCCAATGAAAACAAGATTTACGTGGCAGAGGATGGCGGTGCGCTGACCAGCTCTTCTCTCGGTCTCGCTTACATCATTGAGCCCGAGAAGTCCTACGAGGTGAAGAAGGATGGCGTATACTCCCTTCGTATCGTATATGAGATCCTCAAAAATTCTACGAATGCCACTAAGGGTGAAGGAACCGCCATCAATGCGCACCTTTACGTAAAGGGCGAGGACGATGCAGAGGAGACCTATCTCGGTTATTGCGACTGGACCTCCTGGACCGGAAATGCTGCCAGCAAGGGCGTTCGTCTTTCCGACTCCCAGGGAATCGTCAGCTTTGCAAACATCAAGGTATCGGTTGACGCACCCGATGCAGTCGTTTGGTCTGCAGACCTTACCAAGATCGTTAATGCTTCCGGCAGCACGAATACGCCCGCCGCTCTGAAGAACGTCATTGCTCTTACCGGTAAGACGCTGAATGCCGATGGCACCGCTACCGCGCCCGGCAACACCAATATAAATCTTACGAACGGCTTGATCGAGGGTTGCGCTCAAAGCAATACCATGGCAGGCACCGATGCCTACAATCCCTTCTTCGATCTTATGACCGGTCAGTTCGTATATAACGGCCAGAAGCTTACCTCTACCTTCATTGAGTTTGATTATATGCTCACCACCAGCTTCCAGCCTGCCCATCGTCCGGATACTTCCGTAACGGTGGACGGAAAGACGGTTACCGTATATACCCCCTACGCCATCAGGGACGGTGCTAGCTTAAACTTCCGCTATAACTCCGGTGACCAGTCTAACAATCAGCTGTTCCGTATCACCGCGGACGGCTACATTTACAATAAGGATAGCAGCCTCACGACCTCCGCAACCGGCGTGGACGGATACCTCTACTACGTTGATAACGGCAACGTTTACTTTGATGCCAAGGGATACCGCTACAGAACCGAGACCTTCGAGGGCGCCATCGAGAAGAACGGCAAGTTCTATCTTGACGATCCTGCGGGAACCGCACCCACCGTTTCCGGTCTTAACGGACTTACCGGTGCGATGAGTCCCAGCTACCTTCCCAATGCATTCAAGCTCACCAAGGGCGAGCTTTACCGCATCGGTGTAAAGAACGTAGTTAAGAGTGTTTCGGACGGCGTTACCACCCTCAGTCAGACGGTATACATCAAGGCAGCCAACTCCAACGATGCATGGCATGAGGTCGGTACCACGACCCAGCAGTGGTGCGACAGCACTTCTTCCAAGTACGTCGCAGCCGAGCAGAACATTTGGATCGCCGGTACCAGATATATGAAGTTTGGTGGCAACATGGTTGCTTACGCTTGTGTTGACGGCAAGCACGTTGAGGATTTTGTAGTCAATGAGACGATCCTTTCCGACACCGGTATTTCCTACAACTGCTCCGGATGTACCTTCTGTGGCACTATGTTCTACAGCAAGGACGGTGTGGCTTACACCTCCGAGCAGGTTACCACTACCTGTGACGGCTCCTACACCCTTTGGACCGCAGCAGACAACTCCGGTAAGGTATTCGTTACCGACGTGACCGAGGGCACCTGCTCCTACGACGGAAACGGCTACTGCTCCAAGTGTAACACTTACGTCTTCATGCCCGACGTTGCAAGGCGCGGTACCACCTCTCTTGCAATTGCTACCGGTCTTGACAATAAGCCTTATTACGATAAGGATACCCAGACCATCAAGGCACCCAACGGCGGTATGGCTCTGACTTACCCCGCAAACGATCTGAATCCCAGATCTCCCTTCATTATGACCCTCGAGTTCAAGCTTACCGAGGCGATCATGAATAAGGAGAACGGCACCACCTCGTGGCCTCTGCTTTCCTATCAGGCAGGCAACGACAGCTCCAACTACACCGCTGAGTACGTTTGTGTTCACGTGATTGACGGCAAGCCTACGCTGACCCTCGGTACTTTCACCGATCGCCCCATTAAGACCATCGAGTACGATACCTGGTATACCCTTCAGGTTGCCGTGGTTCCCACGTCTGATACGACGACGACCGGCCAGTCCGATGCCCGTATCTATCTTGACGGCGAGATGATTGGCGAGAAGTACGACTTCGGTTTCTTGACCGGCGAGGCTACCAGCGGAAACGTTCGCGTTGGTATGCAGACCCCCGGCTCCCAATACCGCTTCGGTTGGGAGGCAAGATACATTGACTTCCAGCAGACTACTCTTGAGGGCGCATACACCCTTCAGAACAGCAACGAGGTGATCAACCTCCGTTATGACCGTTTCCAGACCGGAAGCCCCTCTCACGCTAGTGCGAGAGCCAACATGGGTACGACCCTTTCTACCTTCAGACCTACCGAGATCGTCGGTGGCAAGTACGGTATCCTTCCTTCGGGCTACAAGACCATGTCTCTCTCCACCCTTCTTGCAGACGGCACCGAGTTCGGTGTTTCCGGCAAGAAGTACGAGATCCGCGTGAAGTTCGCAGTTCCTAAAACCGATGCGGACGACGACGGTCGTGCCGATGCACTTGCATCGAGCGGTCAGAACCTTGTAAGACTTTCCAAGTATTCTGATGCGATCCAGTCCACCCTTGTATCTTACCGTTCTTACGGTCAGATCCATGCATTGTCCAAGGATCTGTTTGACGGTGCAGGCAACCCCATCAGCGTTCTTCGCGATTTTGACGAGAACGGTGTTCCCACCGATGTTCTCGATCTTCGCGTAGTCGTTGACGAGGCAAACAACACCTACAGCATCTACGTGGGTGATAACATTACCTATTATAAGGATGGCGACAAGCTCGTTCCCTTCTTCAATATGACCATGCCTCTCAACAATGCGGGCGGCACGGGTAAGACCACCTACGGCTCCATCACCAAGGCTGATGCGGTAGCTGCGGGTAAGACCGGTGATTATCAGTACGTTCGTCTCTTCCGTGATATGACCACGGTTGCTCTTGAAGAGGTTTCCGTATCTCTTATCCCCGATAGCAAGGTTGAGCTGGTTGGTACTCAGGTGAAGACTGTTGACCGTTCCACCTCCGGTGGATTCGATCTTCGTTTCGTCTTCGGTATTGACGATCTCTACAAAGAGGGCGTTCGCTTTGATATCAAGGCGTATAAGAACGGT
>JAZLBM010000060.1:0-11796 GCA_045613705.1 Eubacteriales bacterium
CTTCTCTGCTCGGGGAAGGTCAGATGGGTCTGGAAGCCCACGAGATTGTACATGGTTCCCTCGCGATTTTCCTTACGGAGCTGAACCACGGCGTAGGACTCCTCACCCGTGCGCTTGTCCACAAGACCTACAGGCTTCAGCGGCCCGTAGCGAAGGGTGTCGTAGCCGCGCTTTGCCATAACCTCAACGGGCATACAGCCCTCGAAGACCTTCAGCTTCTGCGACTCACGGTCAAAATCCTTCAGCTCGGCTTCCTCGGCAGACACCAGTGCCTCGTAAAAGGCATCGTACTGCTCCCGATTCATAGGACAGTTGATATAATCCGCGTCGCCCTTGTCGTAACGGGACGCAAAAAAAGCAACGTCCATATTGATGGACGAAAAGTCCACGATGGGAGCCGCGGCGTCGAAAAAGTGCAAGCCGCCGCAACCAAGCTGATTTTCAATATAGTCGGCCATATCGTCGGAGGTAAGGGGGCCCGTAGCAATGACGGTGATCTGCCCCTCCTCTACCGACGTGACCTCAGTGGGCACCACCTCGATATTCTCGTGGGCCCTGATCTTGTCGGTAATATAGCGGGAGAAAAGAGTGCGGTCAACGGCAAGTGCCGAGCCCGCAGGCACGCGCGTTGCGTGAGCCGCCTCCATAATGAGAGAGCCGAAGCGGGTCAGCTCCTCCTTGAGAAGTCCTACGGCGTTGGTCACACTATCCGAACGAAGAGAGTTGGAGCAAACCAGCTCCGCAAAGTCGGGCGAGTGATGGGCGGGGGTATACTTCTCGGGCTTCATCTCAAAAAGACGAACCTTGATGCCGCGCTCGGCGATCTGCCAAGCCGCCTCGCATCCCGCAAGACCCGCACCGTAAACGTGAATGATATTTTGCATAGTGATTCCTCTTTGGAAAGGACGCGGATTATTCCTCCGCGTTCTCTCCTACTTCGGTCTGTTCTACCTTCTGCTTATAGCCGCATCCTTCCTTATGACAAACCAGCATCGCTACTCTGCCCTTCTTGCGGTAAAGCATCTCTCCGCAGGTGGGACATACCTCCTTGGTGGGAAGATCCCAGGTGGAGAAATCGCAGGTGGGGTACTTTTCACAGCTGTAGAATACGGTACGTCCGCCGCGTCCGTGACGGGTCAGAATCTGAGAGCCGCACTTGGGACAGGGAACGTCAAGGATCTCTGCCTTCTGCTTGGTAAACTTACAAGCGGGATAGTTGGAGCAAGCGAAGAATTCGCCGAAGGGGCCCTTCTTTACGATCATATCGCTGCCGCACTTTTCACACTTGAAATCGGCGGTCTTGGGCTCTTCCTCCTTCTTATCGGTCTCCAGGGGCTTGGTGTTGCGGCAGGTGGGATAGTTGGGGCACGCGGCAAACTTGCCGAAGCGACCCATCTTGACTACCATACGGCTTCCGCACTTCTCGCAGATCATATCGGTCTCCTCAACGGGAAGCTCGATGCTGGTGCTGCCAAGCTTGCTCTCTGCCGCCGTCAGCTCCTTGGAAAACTCGTTCCAGAAGGAGTTAAGGACTGCATTCAGCTCGACCTGACCGTTTTCGATGCTATCCAGATCGGTCTCCACGTCTGCGGTGAACTGATAGTCTACAATGTCGGAGAAATTCTCCTTCATGATCTTGGTAATGATCTCGCCAAGAGGCGTGGGAACAAACGCCTTGCCTTCCTTCTTGACGTAGTTACGGGCAAGAATGGTGGTGATGATAGGCGTATAGGTGCCGGGACGGCCGATGCCCTTCTCCTCAAGGAACTTAATGAGAGATGCTTCGTTGTAACGGGGGGGCGCCTCGGTAAAGTGACGGTCTGCATTGACGGACTCCGCACCGAGGTTCTGTCCTTCCTTGATGTCGGGAATACGGATATCGCGCACCTCGCGGATCTCATCCGCCGTTGCGCGGCTCTCCTCCTCGGACTCCTCGTAAACGGCCATATAGCCCTGGAAGCCTACCGAATAACCGCTGGCGCGGAAGGTGTATCCCGCGCAATCAAAGTCGGCGTTTACGGTATTCAGCTCCGCAGACTCCATCTGGCTTGCTACAAAGCGATCCCAGATCAGCTTATACAGCTTATACTGCTCGGAGGAAAGATATTTCTTGATCATAGCAGGCTCGATACTAACACGGGAGGGACGAATGGCTTCGTGCGCGTCCTGTGCGCCTGCGCGAGACTTGTAGACACGGGGGGTCTTGGGGCAGTAGGAGGCGCCGAACTTTTCACTGATCAGCTCACGTGCCTCGTTCTGTGCGTCAACCGAAACTCTCTGAGAGTCGGTACGCATATAGGTGATAAGACCCTGGGTTCCACCCAGCTCCGAGCCGATATTCACACCCTCGTACAGCTCCTGCGCAACGCGCATGATACGGGAGGACTGATAATTCAGCTTTCTGGAGGCCTCCTGCTGAAGGGTGGAGGTGGTGAAAGGAGGCATGGGCGACTTCTTGCGCTTGGCTCTCTTCACGGCGGAAACGGTGAAGGGCTTACCCTCAACTGCCGCAAGCACGGTGTTGGCCGCGCCCTCGTTCTTCAGCTTGGTCTTCTTGCCGTTCTGTCCGTAGAAGCGAACGGGGAAGGGCTTGCCTGCGCCGTCGGGGATCAGAAGCGCGTCGATGGTCCAGTATTCCTCGGGCACGAATGCGCGGATCTCCTCCTCACGGTCTACGATAATGCGGGTAGCCGCCGACTGTACGCGTCCTGCGGAAAGTCCGCTCTTGACGTTCTTCCAAAGGAAGGGGGACAGCTTGTAGCCCACGATTCTATCCAGAATTCGTCTTGCCTGCTGGGCGTTGACGAGATTCATATCAATGCTGCGAGGCTCCTTGATGGATGCCTTGACAACGGCGGGCGTGATCTCGTTGAAGCTGACACGAAGGGTCTTCTCCACGGGGATCTGCAATGCCGCCGCAAGATGCCACGCGATGGCCTCTCCCTCACGGTCAGGGTCGGTTGCGAGGAAGATCTTCTTCGCGTTCTTCGCTTCCTTACGGATCTCCTTGATCAGATCGCCCTTGCCGCGGATGTTTATATAATGCGGTGCAAAATCATTTTCGATATCGACGCCGAGGGTGCTCTTGGGAAGATCTCTTACGTGACCCTTGGATGCGATAACCTTATAATTCGCGCCGAGATATTTCTTGATCGGTGCAATTTTTGTGGGGGACTCCACAATGACAAGATTAGCCATTTTCTTTTCTCATTTCCTTCCATCAAAACTATGTAATTATTTCTTCAAATAACGGTTGCCGGGCAACGTTTCCACAAGTCCGCTGATCTCAAGCATGGTCAGCATCGTCATAGCCGTTGAGGCATCGATACCGCTTTCGCAGATGCGATCAAGACCTACCGCCACACCCTCCGGCATTGCCGCAAGAACGGCCAGCTGGGTGGGAGACAGATCCGACGGGATCCTCCGGGGTGCTGCGGTCTCCTCCTTTACGGGGGACAGCACCTCCTTTTTTGCGCGCTTATCGTCGTTATACACGGGATATTCGGTCTCGCCACTCACGCGCTTGACCGTTTCCCCGTCCAGATGTCCTTTGCTGTGAAGCAGGTTGGACAACGGCTTTTTGCCGGTTTCCTTCTTCGCCTCGGTCTCCTCTACTATCGCGCCCTCATCAACACCGTGGGCACGAAGCGCGCCGCGACGAAGCTCGGAGCGTCCGCGAAGACGACCAAGAACCGAAAGATCCAATTTTCCACCGTAAATGTACTGATAATTCTCAAGGATATCGGCGGCAGACGTAATGGCCGTCGCGCCCTCCTTGATCAGCTCGTTGGTACCCTCGGCGGTTTCGGAATCGATATTGCCGGGAAGCGAATAAATATCGCGTCCCTGTAGGATAGCGTCCTTCGCCGTGATCAGTGCACCGCTTCCCTTGCCTGCCTCAATGACCAACGTCCCCTGAGAGAGTCCGCTGATAATACGGTTTCGGGTGGGAAAGGAGCCACGGGAGGGCGGTGTGAGCGGCGGATATTCCGACACGATCATACCCTTCCTCGCTATCTCTTTTGCCAGCTTTTTGTGTGCGGCGGGATAGACGCGGTCAAGACCGCTACCCAGCACCGCAATGGTTCTGCCGCCTGCATCCAGCGCACCGCACGCGGCCACACTGTCATTTCCAAGCGCCAGTCCGCTTACCACAACGGCACCCGCCGCGGCAAGCTCATATCCTATTTTATACGCCGACTGTCTGCCGTATTCGGTGATGCTTCTCGTGCCGACCACGCCGATGGCGACGCGCTCGTCAAGATCGGCGATCCGACCCCTGGCGTATAATATTATAGGGGGATTTTTCAGATTTGTCAACAGTCTGGGATAGCCCTTTTGCCCATAGCACAAAATCGAAATACCGTTTTTGACACAGTAGCTTTCGATTCGATAGGCTTCGTCAAGGCTCTTATCCGAGAGTGCTTCGCAAAGCGCCCGACGCGCGCTGCCGAAATAATCGCCAAGCTCGTGGGCATCGGCATCGTATATAGTTTCGGGCGAGCCAAAATGCTCAAGAAGCTCGGCAATGCCGGTCTTGCCCTCGCCTACGCGAAGGGACAGCCAGATCCAATACAACGATCTTGCCATACGGGCACCTCTCTTTCTTTTACTTGGAGTACATACTCCAAAGGATCACGGAAGCGGCAATGGCGGCATTCAGCGACTCACTGCCCTCCTCCATAGGAATATACAAGCTTTGTCCCGAGGCGCGGATCGCCTCTGCGGAAAGACCGTGTCCCTCGTTTCCGATCACCACGGCATCTCCCTCTCGGAAGGTCTCTTTTCCCAAACGCACCGCCGTGGGATCCAGCGCCGCCGCGAACACGCGACGACCGCCGTCACGAAGAACGGTGATGGCATCGGTGATATCCTCTGCCACGGCGACCTCGATACGGAACAGGGCACCCATAGCGCCCCGAATGGTCTTGGGATTGTAAATGTCAGCGCAATCGGCGCTGAGAATGACCGCGTCCACGCCAAAGGCGGCGGCACTTCTGAGAATGGTACCCACGTTTCCGGGATCGCGCACCGATTCCAGAAGAAGAACGCATTTTTTGATATCTGCCGAAAGCTCGGCAAGTAAGGTCGCGGCCTCCTCGCCCCGTTTATGAAGCGAAGGAAAACGGGCAACCGTCACGACGCCCTCGGGCGCATGCTCACCCGACACCTTGGAAAAGGCGTCGTCGGAAAGGATATACACCACCGCGTCACCGAGCGCAGGGGCATTTTTCACGGCTTCAAGATCAGCCAAGATCTGTCCCGAGCGGCTCTCGGCGAGCAACAGCTTTTCAATATGAATACCGTTGGCTACCGCCTCGTGAAGCAGCTTTACACCGTCAAAACGGAAGCGTTTTTCGGTCATTCTGGTCTTTCTGTCAGCAAGCTTTCCTACCTCAATAACAAGGCGATTCTGACGGGACGTAATGATCTCCTGTGCGATTCTCACGGTGCTCTCCTTTCTTCAAAATGGGCCGAAAATCGGCGTTTTTTGCCTTTTTTGATTGTTCGTAAATACGACAAAAACCCGACCGTTGTCGGGTTTTGTCATTATAACTTACAGAGCTGCCTTTGCCTTCTCAACGAGTGCTGCAAATGCTTCCTTATCGGAAACTGCAAGCTCAGCAAGCATCTTTCTGTTCAGATCGATACCAGCCTTCTTAAGACCGTTCATGAAGGTAGAGTAGTTCATACCGTTAACCTTTGCCTGAGCAGAGATACGGGTGATCCAAAGACGACGGAAGTCTCTCTTCTTCATCTTGCGGCCTGCGAATGCATAGTTACCGCTCTTCATTACGGCCTGCTTAGCCATCTTGAAGTGCTTAGACTTTGCACCCCAGTAACCCTTAGCAGCCTTGAGTACTTTATTTCTTCTCTTGCGCGTCATAACTGCGCCCTTAATTCTTGCCATTTTCTTATCCTCCTGTTATGAATTTTCCGAACTTACTTCTGGATCATGGACTTGACATTTGCACTCATAGCGTTAGAAAGATATGCGCCGGTGCGAAGATGTCTCTTGCGCTTTGCGGTCTTCAGACCAAGATTGTGGCGGTGGTGGCAGTGGTTAAGCTTAACCTTTCCGTTTGCCGTTACGGAAAATCTCTTAGCAGATGCTTTATGTGTCTTGATTTTTCCCATGATTTTTATCTCCCTTTCTGGTCGCGGCATCCGTCAATCACGCGGATACCGTTTGTAAATTTATCACCAAACGGCTATACCGTCTGTTATGAACTGTTTTATTTCTTGACGGGCACGATGATCATGCTCATGAATCTTCCGTCAAGCACGGGCTTCTTGTCGATGGTTCCCACCTCAGCACAGGCATCCTGGAACTTCTGCATCAGTTCGCCGCCCATGGCTACGTGGCTCATCTCACGACCCTTGAATCGAAGCACTACGCGGACCTTGTTGCCCTCACCGAGGAAGCGGTGTGCGTGTCTGACCTTGGTCTCAAAGTCGTGGGTATCGATGCGGTAGGAAAGCTGAATTTCCTTCACCTCGATGGTCTGCTGCTTCTTGCGAGCTTCCTTCTCACGCTTCTCGCTCTCGTAGCGGAACTTTCCGTAATCCATGATCTTGCACACGGGGGGAACCGCCTGAGGAGCCATCATCACGAGATCCAAGCCCTCATCGTAAGCACGGCGAAGCGCCTCGTCGCTGCTCATAACGCCGAGCTGTTCGCCCGTTGCGCTGATAACGCGGATCTGCTTCTCACGAATGCTTTCGTTGATCTGTACTTCTTTTGCGTTGCTGATAGGTAAGCACCTCCAAATCAAATTTTGCCTTTGCAAAACAAAAAGCACGCGAAAGCCAAAAACTCCGCGCACATAGAAATCCCCCTTGGGGCTTTGCTATTGACCGTATGCAAGCCTTGATGATACGGTGAGAACGGAGCGTTCTGCTTTCTTTACTCGGGTATTGTACCACATCTTTTGCCCTTTGTCAATAGTTTTCCAAAAATTTTTTTAGTCAAATCAAAAGCGGCACCGCAGTGCCGCTTTGGTTACTGTTTTTTGAAATAGCCCTGGGGATGGGAGCAAACGGGACAGATCTTGGGAGGCTCCTTGCCCACCGCCACGTGTCCGCAATTGAGGCAGATCCATTTGGTATTGGCGTCGCTTGCCGTAAAGCAGGCTCCGTTCTCCACGTTCTTGCGATAGCCTTCAAACCGCTCCTCGTGCATCCTTTCAATGGCCGCCACCTTGGCAAAAAGATCGGCTACGGCGTCAAAGCCCTCTTCCCTTGCCGTTGCCTCAAACTCGGCGTACATAGTAGACCATTCAAAGTTCTCCCCCTTGGCCGCCGCCTCCAGATTTCGCTCGGTAGACGACCAGCCGCCGAGATAGCGGAACCAGATCTCCGCGTGCTCCATCTCGTTGCCCGCCGTCTCACAGAAGATGTTGGCGATCTCCTCGTAGCCATCCGCGCGCGCCTTCTTTTCAAACCACTTGTAGCGCAGATGCGCCTGGGACTCGCCCGAAAGCGCCGTGTGAAGATTTTGCTCGGTCTTGCTTCCCTTCAAGGATTCCGGCGTGATGCCGCCCTCAATATAACTTGCCATATGCAATTCTCCTTCCTGAAATTCCCCTTCGGGATCACAGGGAGTATCGACCGCCACGGCAGGCCTTATTCAAAAATTTCTTTTTTGCGCGCCTCGCTTCGCAAAATGGAGCAAACGCCGATGTCGCGGTATTCACCCTTGATCAGCATTTCGCCGCGGCGCACACCCTCGAAGGTCATCCCCACCTTTTCCATGACGCGGCGGGACGCCTCGTTGCCCATAATATACTTAGCCTCGATGCGGTTCAGTCCCAGCCTCTCGAAGCCGAATTTCATCACGGCAAGCACCGCCTCGTCGGCGATACCCCGTCCGCGGTAGGCGGGATTGATCACGTATCCGATCTCGGCGGCGTTGTGATGCATATGAAAACGGGTGAAGCCGCAGGTGCCGATCATCTTGTTCTCTTCCTTGAGGATGACCGCCCAATCGTAAAAATCGCCCAGCTTATAGTGATTGCCGATGTAGTGCAGGTATTCCTTGGTATAGTCAAGGTCAGGATGGGGACTCCAGGTCAGATACCGCGTCACGGCGGCACTGGAGGCATATTCGTACATATCGTAGCAGTCTCCCACCGCCATTTTTCGAAGCAAAAGCCGCTCCGTGTGGATCTCGGGAATGGCGGAAAAGACCTTATAAACCGTTTCGCACTTCATTTGTTGCCCTTTCTCTTGGGGAATTTACCATATTATATTACAACCGCAGGAAAATTTCAACCAATTCCCAAAAAACTCTTCCTTTTTTTGTTTTTGTGTGATAAAATGAGGATGATCACAAGGAAAGGAGGACGGCATGAATCTTTTCAGATACAGTGATGACGATCTGAAGATCCATCACACCCTGGATCCCATCCCCGCCCCGGAAAAATATCAGCTCCACGCCCACAGAAACTGCGAGCTTTATTACTTCATTTCGGGCAACGGCTACTATACCGTTGAGGGAAACGATTACGAGCTGGTGCCGGGTTGTCTTCTCGTTATGCGCGAGGGCGAGACACACACGCCTCACATCCGCACCGACAGCCCCTATGAGCGCATCTCCATCAACTTTTCCCCCGAGACCTTCCCCATGCTTCACAGCGAGATCGAGAACGTCTTTCTCTCCCGCCCTCTGGGCAAAAACAATATGTACGTCCCCGGAAAGGATTCGGCAAAATTCATCGCCGAATGTATGACGCGCATCTGCCGCGACACCCTTGACAAAAACGCCCGCGCCCAGGCACTGGCCAATCTGATGCCTGTTTTTCTGGAGCTGTATCACATCAAAAACGATGCGCCCCTCACAGAGGAAAACATCCGCATCGAGGCGAATGAGGAGGGCTCGTCCGACCTTGTGGCGCAGATCATCGAATACATCAACGACCATCTGACTACTATATCGGGGCTTGAGGTGCTGGAGCAGGAATTCTTCTTCAGCCGCTCCTATATCAACCGCATTTTCAAGGAGTCCACAGGCTCCTCCGTGTGGGACTATATCGTCCTCAAGCGTCTGCTTCTGTCCCGAACCCTTTTGCAGGAGGGCAAGCAGGCCAATATCGTGGCGTCCCAATGCGGATTCTGCGACTATTCCTCCTTCTACCGCCAGTTCAAGCAACGCTTCGGCGTTTCGCCCATCGAGGCCAAAAAGAAAGCAAAATCCTGAAAGGAAGATCATTATGAATACCATTCGCGTAACTGTCTGGAACGAGTTCCGTCACGAAAAGAAGCTGGGTGCCGCCGCCGAGCTGTATCCTAGCGGCATCCACGCCAAGATCGCCGAATTCCTCGGTGAATGCGAGGATCTTGAGATCCGTCTCGCCGCCCTTGACGATCCCGATTGCGGTCTGCCAGACGAGGTTCTGGAGTCCACCGACGTGCTGATCTGGTGGGGTCACGTGGCCCACAAGGCCGTGCCCGACGAGCTTGCCGACAAGATCCGCGACCGCGTATATCTCGGCAAAATGGGCTTTATCGCACTGCACTCCGCACACCAGTCCAAGCCCTTCACGAGAATCGTTGGCACAAACGGCAACCTGTCCTGGGGTCGCAACCAGAAGGAGATCGTATGGAACCTCCTCCCTGCCCACCCCATCACCGCAGGCATTCCCGATCACTTCACCCTCGCGGAGGAGGAGCTTTACAGCGAGCCCTTCTACATCCCCCAGCCCGATGCCCTCGTCTTCGGCAGCTGGTATGAGGACGGCAACATCTTCCGCAGCGGCGCCTGCTTCCTGCGCGGCGCAGGTAAGGTCTTCTACTTCCAGCCCGGACACGAGACCTGCCCCTCCTTCTACAACCCCTACGTACAGCGCATTATCAAAAACGCCGTTTACTGGGCAAGACCCAACGACACGCCCATTGAGATCACAAACAGCTGCCCCCACATCGTCACCAAAGTGACCGATGAGTTTGAAGCCAAGTAAACAACCGCCCCTCTAAAAAAAGGAGAACGCGTATGAAATTTGAAGGACGAAATTATCGGGTAGACCTACTCAAGACCGAGAACGGAATCGCCATTGTGAGCGGCTTCTTCGGACAGGTTCGCATCGCCTACGGCGAGCTTTTCAAGCTTCGCATGAAGCAGGTGGAAACGGGTGAGGAGCGCATTCTTACCTCCCTTGACGGCTGGAAAGCCATTGACGTTTGCGAGGAAAACGGAACGACGAAATTCGTCTTTTCCGCCGCCGACGCCTGTGAGAATATTGCCGTCACTATCACCGCCACCCCCGATGAGGAAGGCATCTCCTTCGGCGGCGGCATTCAGAACGATAATGACAAGTGGTCGGCTATGGAGCTGACCTATCCCACGCCCATCGTATTCGGCGACACCCTTGACCTCTTCGTGCCCGCGGAAAACGGACTTGTGGTCAAGAACGCCACGAGCAACGAGGACTTCAAAAAGTATATCCACGGCACGGTCATTCCCTACCCCTCGCGGCGTATGAGTATGCAGTTCTTTGCCGCCTACGGCAAAAAGGACGGTCTCTACCTCGGCTTTCACGACGGCTCTGCCGCCGCCAAGGAGATCACCCTGACGAGCGAGAACGGTGCGCTTGGACTTTCTATGAAATATTTCGGCATCGGCGCGTCCCTGCCGAAGAACTCCTTTGCGCTGCGCGGTGTCTGCCGTTGGCAGTATCTTGGGGGCAACTGGTACGACGCGTCCCTCATCTACCGTGCTTTCGTCAAAAAGGAGGCCTTCTGGCTTCCCGAAACGGGTGCGGACGGTCGCCCCGACATAGACGAGCGCTTCCGCGACATTCCCTTCTGGGTACAGGGCGGTATGCCGCAAACGCCTCTTGACAAGGATCTGAAGATCGACTTCGAGTGGGAGAACACCTTTGAATTCCCCACCTCCTGGTACGAGCTTCCCATCCGTATGCAAAAGGAGCTTGGCGTGCCCATCGGTATGCACATCTACAACTGGCACAACTCCCCCTTTGACGTGGGATATCCCCACTACAAGGCCAAAAAAGAGTTCTTGAAGCACATCAAGGAGCTTCAGGACAGCAACATCCTCGTGGTGCCCTACATCAACGGCATCAGCTGGGAAATGACCGATGCCCTTGACGGCTACGAGGTCAATTACGACAACACGGGTAAACAGGGTGTCGCCATCAAGGAGGACGGCTCCGAGCGCTTCTCCCTCTACGCAAAGACCAACAAAAACGGCGAAGGCTCCAAGCTCGCCCCCATGTGCCCCACCTATAAAAAGTGGTGGGAGATCATGGAGGACGTGACCTCGTATCTTGTAGACGAGGTGGGCTTTGACGGTGTTTATTACGATCAGATCACGGCGCACGCGGGATTCCCCTGCTACAGCCACGATCACGGACATCTGCCCGGTGGCGGAAGCTATTGGGCGGAGGGATACGTGGGGATGCTGGAAAAGATCCGCCGCGACGTGAAAAATCACGGCTACCTCTTCTCCGAGTGCAACTCCGAGTCCTATATGAAGGGTCTTGACGGACTGCTCACCTGGACGTGGGCATACGAGGGCGAGGTTCCCGCCTTTGTTACCGTCTATGCGGGCTATACCCAGTTTGTGGGACGCTCCTTCGGCGGTAACGCCGATTGGTTCCGTTGCGCAGTTGCCCGAAGCCTCCTTTACGGTCAGCAGATCGGCTGGTGCGGCGCGGGTATCGTCAACGATGAAAAGAAGATGGAATTCCTCAAGAGATACGTGCAGATCCGCTACGATTACGGAAAATTCTTCCGTTCCGCCACCTTCTGCCGTCCGCCCAAGGTGACCACAAGCGC
>JAZLBM010000061.1:0-7209 GCA_045613705.1 Eubacteriales bacterium
CCCATTCAGGACAAGAGCCGTTTGCCCAAGATCTACCGCAACGAGCCCGTGTACGCTCACTTTAACTCTCATCCCTTCCTTGTGGACGATTTCGTTCGTGCCGTTGTGGACGAGAAGCTTCCTCCCAATAACGCGTGGGATGCGGCGCGCTATATGATCCCCGGTATCATTGCCCACGAATCTTCTTTGCGGGACGGCGAGTTGATGGACATTCCCGATTTCGGCGCGGCTCCCGAGAACTGGGCAAAGCTGGAATACACAAAGAAGGACTACTACGAAGAATAATTAAGAGGCTTTTCTATGAAAAAAATAAAAGTTGGCGTGGTGGGTCTCGGAAACTTTTCCGGAGACTTTATAGACCTGTTTAACACCCACCCCGACGTGGCCGAGGTGGCCGTGTGCGACCTTTTGCCGGAACGAATCAAGGAAACCTGTGAAAGGTGGGGTGTGACCCGTAGTTTTTCCTCTTTTGACGAGATGATCGCGGCGCCCGATATCGACTGCGTGGCCATCTTTACGCAGCGCCATCTACACGGACCTATGGTGCTGAAGGCACTTGACGCGGGCAAGCACGTATACTCAGCGGTACCCATCGCGTGTACCGTGGAGGAGATCGAAAAGATCATCGAAAAGGTCAAGGAGACCCGTCTTGTTTACATGATGGGCGAGACCTGCTATTACTATCCTTGTGCTATCTATTGCCGCGAGAAATACAGGCTTGGTCACTTCGGCAAATTCGTATACGGCGAATCTCAGTACTATCACGATATGTTTGAGATGGCTGACGCCTTCAAGACCAGTGGCGGTGAAAACTGGCAGTGGGGTGCGGGCATTCCCCCCATGTATTATCCCACCCACTCCATCGCGATGCTGTTTTCCGCCATTGGCGAACACGCCACCAAGGTTTCTTGCATGGGCTTCCGTGACGACTGTCACGACGATAACGTATACGGAGAGGGGAAGAACGCCTGGGACAATCCCTTTGCCAACGAGACTGCCATCTTCCAGATGTCGGGCGGCGGTGTGGCGCGTATCAACGAGTTCCGCCGTGTAGGCATCAATTTCCCGTCCTCCTATATCACCTGTCTGTACGGTGACGAGGGTGCGTACGAGCGAAGCATTACCCAACATACCTTCCAGCGCGGCAAGGTGACGGGACAGCATTACGTGGAATATCTGGATAATTTCCTGAACAATATCCACTTTACCGCAGACAAAAAGCGAGGCGGCCCCGTTTACGTAGAGCGTGCGGAGGATCTGTATACCCTCAAGGAGGTTCCTAAGCTTCCTGCCGGCGAGTATAACGGGTACATTATGCCCATTTCCTCAAAATACGTTAACAAGGTGTCGCCCGTTCAGGATCTCTCGCGTCTTCCCGCAAGTTTCCGCGACGTCAAGGCACCCTGGCATCATTATTCGCACCCCTTCCTCATCGACGACTTTGTTCGCGCGGTGGTAGATGACAAATTGCCCCCCAACAATGCGTGGGATGCGGCACGCTATATGATTCCCGGGCTTATTGCTCACGAATCGGCGCTTCGCGGCGGCGAGTTAATGGATATTCCCGATTTCGGCGACGCACCTGCAGATTGGGCGCGCCTCACTTTCGAGCCGAAGGATTATTACGAGGAAGACCCCGAAAATACTAAGTGACCCGTCTAAGAGACGGTCCTGCAAGGAGTTATATGAAATTCAGTGTTTGTATTGATATGATGTTCGCGCGTCATGATTTTGAAAATCGCATTGCCGCCGTCAAAAAGACGGGTCTTTCGGCGGTGGAGTTCTGGAAGTGGACCAACAAAGATATTGACCTTGTCTGCCGCCAGCTTTCCGATAACAAGATGGATTTTGCCGTGTTCAACATTGATTCTGCCGACGAAAAACTGTCCTACGACCTGTCCCGCGGCATTCTCAACGCGGGTCGAAGGGAAGAATTGCTTGCCGCCCTCAGGGAAAGTGCCCCGATTTATAAAAAGCTGGGTGCTTCGGCTATGATCGTTCTCGTTGGCGAGACGATAGACGGCGTGAGCCGCGAAAAGCAGATCGAAAACGTATACGATTGCCTTTCTTACGTGAAGGAATTTGTGGAGAATGAGGGCATTACCCTTGTGGTGGAGCCCCTCAACGCCACCGATCGCAAGAACTATTTTATGCCCGAGGCATCGGTGCTGATGAATATTCTGCGCCGCGTAAACAGTCCCCGTATCAAGATGCTCTACGATATCTATCATCAGCACATGACGGGCGATTTTGATATGGAGTTCATCAAGGAAAATCTGCCCTTCATCGGTCACTTCCATGTGGCCGATTGCCCGGGACGGCACGAGCCGGGCACGGGTGAGGTGGATTACGCGTCCATTCTTTGCGAGATCGCGGCGGCTGGCTACGACGGCTATTTCGGCCTTGAGTATCGCGCCACCGTGCCCGACGAGAAGACGCTTTCGTTTATTGAGGAGGTGCGCCGTGTTTAAGGTTTGTATTATCAGCTGCGGAATGATCGCAAATTCCGCTCATATCCCCGCCTATCAGTATTTTTCCGAGGATTTCGAGATCGTCGGCGTTTCGGACAGCAACCCCGACAGTGCCCGCGAGACGGCGGCGCGCCACGGCATCCCCCATTGGTACACCGACACCGAGCAGATGCTTCGCGAGTGTCGACCTGACGTGGTGTCGGTCTGCGTGCCCAACTGCTTCCACAAGGAATATACCATGCTGGCACTTTCCTACGGTGCCAACGTCATGTGCGAGAAGCCTCTGGCGTTTACCAAGAGGGACGCCGAGGAGATGTTTGCCTACGCCAAAGAGCAGGGTAAGCTTCTGATGGCGTGCCAGAGTATGCGCTTCACTCCCGACCGCCTTGCCGCCAAAAAGTACGTTGAGGAGAATGGGGCGAGTGACTTTTACTATACCGAGTTGTCCCGCATCCGCCGCCGCGGCATCCCCTTCTGGGGCGCCTTTCATATCAAGAAGGTGTCGGGCGGAGGCGCGTTCGTGGATATCGGTGTCCATATGCTTGACGCCGCCATCTGGCTGACGGGTAACACCGAGGTGCACTCGGTGCGCGGTGTCACCGCCAAGAATCACGCGGGTGAGATCGGCGATCTTGCGAAGAGCGGGGCGCTGACGGGACACGTGGACAGTGCCCGTGCCTTTGACCCCGACGAGATGGACGTGGAGGATTTCTCCGCGGGATGCGTGACCTTCAAAAACGGCGCCGTGATGAATTTCAAGGTGGCGTGGGCATCTAATCAGCCAGAGGCTTCAGACATCCGCATCGTGAGCCGAGCACTTGGCATCGATCTGCCCGCTTGCAGGGCCTACCGCGGCGCGGATGAGGACGTTACACTTGACCCCGTGGAGTCTCCCTATCCAAAGAGCGTGTTCACAGGTCATTTTTATCTGTTCGATAACCTTCGTGCGGTGCTGAAGGGCGAGGCCGAGCCTTGCGTGAAGCCCCGTGAGACGATCGCCACGGCCGAGATCCTCGAAGCCTTCTATCGATCCGCGGAAGAGGGACGCGAGGTTTTGATCTCTGAGCTTGTATAAAAGAAGCCCGCCGAGGAATCGGCGGGCTTTTTGCATAAAAGCCTTGCAAAGTTGAAATTTGTCTGTTATAATAGATGTATTATTTATACTATATTATTCTATTCGGAGGAACTGCGGATATGAAACGATATTGGAAGATCACTTTTGCCTGTCTTGTATTGCTTCTTGCGTGCGTGCTCGTTATCGGATGCGGCAACGAGGCAGTGGATACGGAACCGGGAGCGGCTTTGCCTGAGACCGAGGCGCAAGAGACCGCGCACGTACACGCAACGACGAAGGGTCCTGTTGCAACCAAGGAATCTACCTGCATTGAGCACGGACATATTCAGTACCGTTGCGACGAGTGTAATGCCCGTTACGTAGAAGAGCTTCCCCTTGGAAAGCATGAATACAAAACCCAGTTTGATGCCACTCTTGGCTACGAGGTGGTCAAGTGTAACGGATGCGGCAGCTGGCGTATGGAGGTTGACGGCAAGCAGACGGTATCGCTGGCCGCCGCCTGCAGTGGCTCGGCATCCGTAACCTTTACCGTTATGGGCGGAGACGCGCAGATCGATTTCTTTGTGGACGGCGTCCTGACTGTCAGCGATTCGTACGCCGCAGGTCAGCACACCGTGCCTTTTGCGGAGGGTATGAGTGTGGGCGGTCATACCTTTGACATCGTTCTCAAGAACGACGGCACGGGTCTTGATATCACCGACTTTTCGACCAACGGAACCATGCACCGTCGCGACGGCGTGATCCTTGAGATGACCCAGACGACGGTCGGACACGGCAATACGTATAACGATTTCTACGTGTATACGAAAACCTCGGATCCCAGCGGCGAGTACTATATCCGCTATCGCTTTATGCATGCGTATAACACGACTGTTACGGGATCGACCGATTCCGCCAATAACAATAATATGTTCCGAATCGTCGGTGCCGAGCTGGTTCAGGTCGAGTCGGTGAGCGAAACGGCGGTCAAGTATCAGGCGCTCCGCAAGCTTCTTACAGCCGGCGAGATCGCCGTTGCTATCAAGGAGCCCGATACGGTAGACTTTATCGGCGGATATCACGGCGAAGAGCACATCCTTGAGCTTTGGATGTATGCCGACAACGTGGAATATACGCCCGGAGACGCGACACGCGTGGTGGTTTGCTCCTATCTTGAGTTCTATCAGCTGACCGACATCGGGCGTTGCAATACTCCCGACGAAAAGATCGTAAACCACGAGCAGACGTACCGCATTACTGCCGACGGCATCCGCTGTGCCAGAAATATCGAGTGGCTTGTGGACAATTTTGAGTTTACCACGGCTTACATTCAGATGTTCACAATGCTTCGTAAGGACGGCGAGAACACCATCTGCGAGACGGTTGAGACCTTTGACGAAAAAGGAAACAGCTTCGGTGTCGAGACGGTGGATTACGTAATTGAAACGGACAAATGGGTACTGAAGAGCCCCCAGAACAGAACTGTCAAATACAGCAGTGCTACCAGCGGCATTTCCGCAGAGGTAGGCTTCGTGATCCTTGACAATAGTGTTCAGACCGATTCCGTACACGTATCCCTTCGTAAGGACGGCATCGGCGACAACAAGTGGTACGCAAGCTTCAAGTCCGCCAAGGGAAGCAAGTTCTCTACCAAGGGCGACGTATGGAAGCTGGATACTTTGTATAGCATCGATTACGTAAATCCCGAAAATTAAGCAATAAAAAAGAGGAGCGAAGGCTCCTCTTTTTTAACCTTGATAGACCTCGCCGCTGCCAACGTATTTGCCGCCAACCACGATATCCGCCTTCATAAAGGGCTTGATCTCGAGGATCGCCAGCTTGCCGCTGAGCATAAAGCGCTCCTTTCTGCCAAGGAAGCAGGTCAGAAACTTGGGGGGGAGGACGAAGGCCTCGCCGTTGACCGTAACGGTCAGTCTTCCGAAAATGGGGGAAAGGGAGAGCAGAACCTCGTTCATCTCGCCTTCAACTTCAACGTTCCATTGCTTTTTCATAGGGGATCTCCTTACAAATCAATATCAAGCATATTGTAGCATAATCGGCGGAGAAAGTCAACGAGGAGATAAGAAAAAACGAAAATCGGCTTGACCTTGTCAGCTTCCTGTGATAAAATAATAATATGAATTTAAGTAAAGGACAGAATTATGTTAAAACGATTTTTAGCCTACTATAAGCCTCACAGATTGCTGTTTGCGCTGGATATGCTGGCCTCCCTTGCGGTGGCGGTCATCGGTATCGTGTATCCCGTGATCACGCGGCATATGCTCAATGATCTGATCCCCAATCAGAAGCATCGCATGATCGTCATCTGCGGTATCGCGCTTCTTGGCGTCTATCTGATCCGTATGCTGCTGAACTTCTTCATTCAGTATTACGGACACGTGATGGGCGTGCGGATGCAGGCGCAGATGCGAAGCGATATGTTCAACCATCTGGAAAAACTGCCCTATAGCTTTTACGACAATCACGAGACGGGTAAGATCATGTCCCGTATGACAAACGACCTGATGGATATCAGTGAGCTTGCGCATCACGGACCCGAAAATATTATCATTTCCTCGGCGTCCATCATTATTTCCTTCTCGTATCTCTGCACCATCAACCCCTGGCTGACGCTGATCATTTTCGCTTGCGTCCCCTTCCTTTTGGTTGCGGCGACCTCGCTTCGCCGGAAGATGCGCGACGCCTTTATGAACAGCCGAAAGTCCACCGCAGAGATCAACGCGGCGCTGGAGAGCAGTATTTCGGGTATCCGCGTGACCAAGGCCTTCAATAACGCCGAAAAGGAGCGCGAGAAGTTTGAGGTGGGCAACGGTGCCTTTGTCAAGGCGCGTAAGGACGCGTACCGCGCAATGGGTCAGTTCCACTCCTCCACCTCCTTTATCACCGACGTGTTCAACGTGGTGGTGCTGATCGCGGGCGGTCTCTTTATGTATGCCGGCAAGATCGAGTTTGCCGATTACGCCGCCTTCTTTGCCGCTATCAATCTGTTTATCTCGCCCGTTATGACCCTCATTAACTTTATGGAGCAGTATCAGAGCGGTGTTACCGGCTTCGAGCGCTTCATTGAGATTATGGATGCCGAGCCCGAGCACGACGACCCCGATGCGGTGGATATGGGCAAGGCGGAGGGACACATCGAGCTTCGTAACGTGACTTATGCCTATGATGACGAGAAGGACGTTCTGGATAACGTGAGCCTTAACATTGAAAAGGGCAAGACCTACGCGTTGGTAGGCCCCTCCGGCGGCGGAAAGACCACCATTTGCCATCTGATCCCTCATTTCTACGACGTAACCGACGGTCAGATCCTGATTGACGGACACGATCTTCGTACCGTGACCCGTGAGTCGGTGCGCCGTAATATCGGTATCGTTCAGCAGGATATTTACCTGTTTAACGCCAGTATTCGCGACAATATCCTCTACGGACGGCTTGACGCTACCGAGGAGGAGATCGTTGAGGCGGCCAAGCGCGCCAATATCCACGATTACATTATGACCCTGGAGAACGGCTATGACACTCAGATCGGTGAACGCGGCGTTCGTCTGTCGGGCGGACAGAAGCAAAGACTCAGCATCGCCCGCGTCTTCCTTAAGAATCCGCCTATCCTGATTCTCGACGAGGCGACAAGTGCCCTGGATAACACCACAGAGATCCTCATTC
>JAZLBM010000062.1:0-2352 GCA_045613705.1 Eubacteriales bacterium
GGTAGGGGCATTGGCAAAGTCATTTTGTAGCCTTCTCGCGCGCGAGAAGGCGATGGCGCACGAGCCCGTCTGCGAACAGAATGCTCGCATTCTTTCGCTGACGGACACGTGCTGTCAGACAAACGCTTTGGCGTTTGTCTGCCTCAAAATGACGCAATATTCAGCGGTACCCATATAGGAAAGTTTTGCGGAGCTTTTTCAAAAGCGACCCTTTCGTAATGCAATACAGTAAGTATCTTCTCACCACTAAACATCAATTTTCCATTTTCCACTTTCCATTTTCTAAGGAGGGTACCTATGAAAAGAATATTTTTGATCGTGCTTGATAGCGTAGGTGCCGGCGCGGCGCCCGATGCGGCGGATTTCGGCGATGCGGGGGCACACACCCTGCGCAGTATTTCCGCGTCCCCCGCGTTTTCGGCGGACACGCTTATCTCCATGGGTCTTGGCAACGTGGACGGCCTTGATTTCCTCGGCACCGTAGAGGCGCCCACCGCCGCCGTCTGCCGTCTGCGCGAGCTTTCTCGCGGCAAGGACACCACCATCGGTCACTGGGAGATCGCGGGTCTTGTATCGAAAAAGCCCCTTCCCACCTATCCCGAGGGCTTCCCGAAGGCGCTTCTTGACGAATTCTCCCGTCGCACGGGTCGCGGTGTCATCTGCAATCTGCCCTATTCGGGCACCGAGGTCATTGCCGACTACGGCGAGGAGCATCTTCGCACAGGCGACCTCATCGTTTACACCTCGGCGGACAGCGTATTTCAGATTGCCGCCCACGAGGAGCTGGTTCCCCTCGAGGAGCTGTACCGCTATTGCCGCATCGCTCGCGAGCTTCTCGTTGGCGAGCACGGCGTGGGACGCGTCATTGCCCGTCCCTTCATCGGCGAGGCAGGCAATTTCCGCCGCACCGCCAACCGACACGACTATTCCATCGAGCCTGACCGAGAGACCCTTCTTGACGCCCTCAAGGCGGCGGGACGGGACGTGATCGGCATCGGCAAGATCGGCGATATCTTTGCAGGCAAGGGACTGACCGAGTCCCACTACACCCATTCCAACACCGAGGGTATGGAGATGCTTTCCGCGATGGCGGCGCGCGACTTTGAGGGTCTGTGCTTTGCCAATCTGGTGGACTTCGATATGCTTTACGGACACCGCCGCGACGTTGAGGGCTATGCCACGGCCCTTGCGGAATTTGACCGCTGGCTTGGCGGCTTCCTGCCCACCCTTGGGGAGGAGGATATGGTGATCGTCACCGCCGACCACGGCTGTGATCCCGCCTTCCTCGCCTCCACCGACCACACCCGTGAATACGTGCCCCTTATTGTGGCGGGCAAGGGAATCGCGCCGCAGAATCTCGGCACCCTTGACGGCTTTTCCACCATCGGCGCCACGGTTGCCGAGGCGCTTGGCATCGATTTTCGCGGTGACGGCGTAAGCATCCTCGACACACTTACGAAAAAATAATCCTCGAAGGGAAACGTTATGGAAGAATTTTCTCGCCTTTCCCGCCTTGTGGGCGAGGAGGCTATGCAGAAGCTTGCCGCGTCGCGCGTGGCCATTTTCGGCATCGGCGGCGTGGGCGGCTACGTGGCCGAGGCGCTGGCGCGTTCGGGCGTAGGCAAGCTGGAGCTTGTTGACCACGACACCGTGGCGCTCTCCAATCTCAATCGGCAGATCATCGCCCTCCATTCCACGGTGGGGCAACGGAAGGTGGACGTGATGGCACGGCGCATCGCCGACATCAATCCTTCTGCCGAGGTGACGGCGCGCGCCATTTTCTATCTGCCCGAAACGGCGGCAGAATTTGATTTTACAAAATACGATTATGTGATTGACGCCATCGATACGGTGGCAGGAAAGATGGAGCTTGTGCGCCGTGCCCGCGAGGCAGGCGTGCCCATCATCTGCTCTATGGGGGCGGGGAACAAGATGGATCCCACCGCCTTCCGCGTAACCGACATCTATAAGACCTCGGTCTGTCCCCTGGCGAAGGTGATGCGGGGACTGTGTAAAAAAGAGGGCATCAAGCACCTCAAGGTGGTCTATTCCGAGGAGATCCCTATGACCCCCGCGCCCCCCGAAGGGCACACCGAGGGCAGAATTCCCCCCGCAAGCGCCATCTTTGCCCCCGCCGCGGCAGGCCTCGCCATCGCCGCCGAGGTGGTGAAGGATCTGATCGGGTGACGAAGAAATATAAAATATAATTTCAAATTTTGATTTATCGGTGGGTTTGATATGGCTAAGCAGAAACGAAACGGTACCCTCATAATCGTAGGGACAGGCGTCCTCGACTGTCCGAAAACGAAGAGAATTGATTTTGTTTGCGGCTGTGCATAAACACCTTCTACA
>JAZLBM010000063.1:0-1784 GCA_045613705.1 Eubacteriales bacterium
CAAACAAAACGGCGAGAGTAGCCTTCTCTAAGATAGAGAAGGTGTCGCGTTAGCGACGGATGAGTGTGCGCTAATTCCGCGTGCCATAAGGCTTCGCACCCTCATCAGTCACCTTCGGTGACAGCTTCCCCATCTTGGGGAAGCCTTTGAAATCACGCCATTTTGCAACATCAACAGGCGCAACCTCACCACCTGCTCCGCAGGAGCCTCTCCCATTCTTGGAGAGGCCTTTAAACGGCGCCGTCTCGTTCAAACTAAAATTTGAACGCACCGACAAACATCAATTTTTTACAAAAGCCCCACACCTGCCATGGCCTCGGCTAGGCGGCTTTTGGTGGCGCAGCAGGGCGGGCAGAGAGGGAGGCGGTATTCCTCGCGGCAAAGCCTCATGAGCGCCGCGGCAGACTTGACGGGAATGGGATTGACCTCGGCGAAAAGGGCATCGATAAGGGGCAGAAGGCGAAGCTGATCGGCGGCGGCGCCCGTCACGTCCCCGGCAAGATACTTGCGGCACATGGTGGAGGTCTCGCGGGGCATAAGATTGGACAAAACCGAGATGGTACCAAGCCCTCCGAGGGACAAAACGGGGACGCTCACGTCGTCGTTTCCGCTATAGACGGCAAAGCGGTCGCCAAGCTCTGCCATAAGGCGCGCCACGGCTCCGAGATCCCCCGAGGCTTCCTTGACGGCCACGACGTTGGGATGCTCCGCAAGGTTTCGGTAGACGGGAAGGGAAATCTTGACTCCCGTTCGTGCGGGAACGTTGTAAAGAATGATGGGACGGTCGACGCTGTCAGCGATGGCGCGGTAGCTTTTGATCAGTCCCGCATCGCTTGCGCGGTTGTAGTAGGGCGTGACGACAAGAAGGGCGTCGTAGCCGCATTCGGCGGCAAAACGGGAGAGGGCGATGGCGTGGCGCGTGTCATTGCTTCCCGTGCCCGCAATCATGGGCACACGCCCCGCGATCCGCTCTGCGGCGAAGCGGAGAAGCGCGCGATGCTCCTCGTCGGTGAGGGTGGAGGCCTCACCCGTGGTGCCCGCGATCACGAGGGCGTCAATGCCGCCTTCGATCTGAAATTCTATGAGGTGCGCTAAGGCGTCGTAGTCAATGGCGCCGTCCCGAAAGGGGGTGATCAGCGCCGTCGCCGCCCCGCGAAAAATGGGTGAATGACGAATATCCATAGTCAAATTCCTTTCGGAGGTGTAAATGAAATGAGTTCAAATTTTGATTTTTCGGTGTCTTCACGGCGAGATTTTAAAGGCTTCTCCAAGATGGAGAAGCTCCCGCGTAGCGGGTGATGAGGGTGCGAATGCTTATAACGACTACATTAGGCGCACACTCATCCGTCGGCTTCGCCGCCACCTTCCCTATCTTAGCGAAGGCTTTAAAACACCGCTAAACATCAATTTACAGATAAAACAAAAAAACTGTTGAAAAATAACGGGCGATGCTTTATAATAGATAGAGAATATGCGCCCCTAACAGTATATGCGGCGCGAAATTAAAGGAAAGAAAAGCATGAAGCCAATTATAAATGAAAAAGCAAAGACCGATCTGCGCACGGCGGATTTTTACTACGATCTGCCTGAGGAGCGCATTGCCCAGACGCCTATGGAGCCCCGCGACCATTCGCGCTTGATGCATCTTGACCGTAAGGCGGGCACGGTCACCCACAAGCATTTTTACGATATTCTCGACCATCTGCGCGAGGGCGACACCCTTGTTATTAACGACTCCCGCGTGATCCCCGCCCGTCTTTACGGACACGTGGAGGGACGCGAGG
>JAZLBM010000064.1:0-2549 GCA_045613705.1 Eubacteriales bacterium
CCTTCCCTTTTGTTTCTCATCATATTTTGCGGATTTGCCCTGTGGGGCTCGTGCGCCGCACCCGCTCTCGTCTGGTCGCTGACCGACCTTGTCACGGGCGTGTTGACGCTGATGAACACGGGTGTGCTTTTGCTTTCGCGTGGAGAGATCCGCGCCCTTACGCGTTCCTATTTCGGACTCAGAGCGTCACGCCGTCCTTGAAGATAGCGATGTCGCAGTATCCGTTTTGCTCACCTCGCGTCTTCTCACCCTCCGCCACGGCAAGGCAACGGGCAAACAGACTGTCGGCAAGCGTCTCCATATCCGCGCCGTCAAGAAGCACGCCGGCATCGAAATCGATCCAGCCGGCCTTCTTCCTCGCAAGAGGGGTGTTGGTGGATATCTTCATCGTGGGCACGGGACCGCAAAGAGGAGTGCCCCGCCCCGTGGTAAAGAGGATCATATGGGCCCCCGACGCCGCAAGGTTGGTCACCGCCACCTGGTCGTTTCCGGGACCGTACACAAGGTAAAGGCCGCCCACGCGAGGGGGCTCGCCGATGGAAAGCGCGCCCACAACGGGCACCTTTCCGCCTTTTTGCACGCATCCGAGGGACTTTTCCTCAAGGGTGGTAATGCCACCCGCCACGTTGCCGGGGGAGGGATTGTCGGCAATGCCCTCTCCGTGGTCGATAAAATACTGACGGAAGCGCTTGATCGCCCCCGAAACCTCGTCAAAAGCCTTCTCGTCCACACAACGGGACAGAAGGATCTCCTCGGCGCCAAACACCTCGGGCACCTCGGTCATAAGAACCGTAGCCCCCGCTCTGCCGGAGCGGGCGGAAACACGCCCCACCAAGGGATTGGCCGTGATGCCGCTGTAGCCGTCGCTACCGCCGCACTTGATGCCGATGCGAAGGGCGGCCAGGGGGACAGGCTCGCGCACGTCGCGCGCCATAGCCTTCTGAAGCGCCGAAAGAGCGGCAAGACCCGTCTCTATATCGTCCTCGCAATCCTGAAGGTTGAGGAATTTGACTCGCTCCTCATCCACCTCACCAAGATAGGCGCGAAAATGCTCAAGATGGTTTTCCTCGCATCCAAGACCCAGCACAAGCACGCCGCCCGCGTTAGGATGGCGGACAAGTCCTGCCAACGTCTTTGCGGTGGTGGCAAGGTCGCCCCCAAGCTGAGAGCATCCGTAGGGATGGGTCAGGGCACGCGCGCCCGTTTTTTTGGCAAGGGCATCTGCCACACCGTTAGCACAACCCACGGTTGGCACGATCCAAAGCTCGTTGCGGATGCCCACGTCGCCGTTTTTTCGGCGGTAACCCATAAAAGTGCCTTCAATGGGAGACTCCACGGGGAGCGCCTCGGGGCGGTACTCCCAAGAGCCCGTGCCCGAAAGACGGGACTTCAGGTTGTGGGAATGGACAAGCTCGCCCGTGGCGACGTCGGCGGTGGCACATCCGATGGGAAAGCCGTATTTGACGACTTTTTCGCCCTTCGCGATAGGCGCCGTGGCATATTTCATTCCGTCCTCGCGGACTTCTACGTTATCCAGCTGATGGATCCTCATACTCTGCTCCAATGGGCGGATTCAACCGCCTCGGTCATATCCGAAAGATCCTCGCCCCACAAGGTGGCGTCGGCAAGAATTTCGGGAATTTCTCGTTGCATTTTTTCAATGACCTCCCCGTCGTCGCGGGGATCGCCCTCGCGGTAAAAGTCCATGAGACGGCGGAAGGAATAGATCAGCGCCTTGGGATAGGTGCCGAATTTCTCGCGGTACGCAAGAATAGACGGCAACACGCGGACGCGGAACTTGGACACCGAATTGAGGGAGATAGCCGCGCAAAGGTGGCGGATATAAGGGTTCTCAAAGCGGTTCAAAACCTCGTCGGCATAGTCCTTCGCCTCGGTGGGGTCAAAATCCAGCGTGGGAAGGATCTCCCCAAGACACGCCTCAAGAAAGGCGCGAACGTCGCTGTTTTTCATACAGTCGCCCACCGTTTCCACGCCCGAGAGAAGGGCGTTCGGGATCATAGAGGTGTGTGCGCCGTTGAGAATACGCACCTTCAGGGTGCGGTAGGGCGCAAGATCGGGCACCCATTTGATATTCATACCAAGGGATGCGAAGGGCAAGCGATCATCCTCCTCGCCCTCAATGACCCAAAGATGGAAGGCTTCGCTGGTGTTGACCAATTCGTCCTCATACCCAAGATCCATAGGCTCTGCGGGCGCACCCGAAACGATGCGATCCACAAGGGTATTGCGGAAGGAGCATTCCTCGCTTACGTAGCGTATAAAGTCCTCGCCAAGCGCCCAATCACGGGCGTGACGAAGCACGATATCGCGGAGAATATCACCGTTGCTCTCGATCAGCTCACAGGGGAGCACCAGAAGCCCCTGAAGCCCCGCCGAAAAGCGGAGATACAGAAGATGGGCAAGGCGCGCGGGAAAGCTTGCGGGGACGGAGTCCACAGGTCGCGCGCACGCCTCGCATACCACGCCCGCCTCGGTGGTGTGGGACACCGCAAGGGCAAGAGGGGGCAAGGAGGCAAGGGCGACAAATC
>JAZLBM010000065.1:0-13646 GCA_045613705.1 Eubacteriales bacterium
CCTGCGATTTTTTCGTCAGGAGCATCACCTATATGGTAGGGTGGCTGAACAACAGTCACTATCACAAAATCACCTCTCACATTGGATATAGCGGGAAACCACTTTTTTGCATTAAGTTCCCATTTGGGAAAATTTTTTCGAGGTAAGGCAAGTCCCAGAAGCGAACAATCTTTATCCCTTCACGCTTCCTACCATAACACCCTTTTGGAAGTGCTTCTGGACAAACGGGTACATGCAGAACAGCGGCACTGATGATACGATGATAACAGCATATTTTATGGTTTCCGCAATGGTATTAAGATTATCTACATCAATATCTTCACTGCCTAAATGCTGGCTTTGGATTAATATTTCCTTCAAGAAGACCTGAAGAGGATATCGAGCACTTTCGCGAAGGTACAAGAAAGCGTTCATATAGGAGTTCCAGTGGGCTACACCGTACCACAATGCCAACACCGCAATAATCGACTTAGAAAGCGGAAGCACCATTTTGAAGAAGAACTGCATATCACTACAACCATCAATTTGTGCGGCTTCCAGCATCTCTCCAGGAATATTCGATTCGATGAACGTACGGCATACGATCATATTGTAAACGCTCATGGCTCCCGGTAAGATCATTGCCCAAGTACTATTCATGATTCCCAAATTTTTTACCAGAATGTAATTCGGAATCATACCACCGGAAAACATCATAGTAAAAGAACAAATGAACATAATGGCCCCACGTCCACGAAGGTTCTTTCGTGCCAGTGGATACGCACACATTAAGGTCATGGCCAAGTTGATCATCGTTCCCAGGAAAGTATAGACTATTGTATTTTTATAGCCGATCCAGATCTCAGACTTCTTGAAAACAATTTCGTATGCCTGCATTGTAAATTTGACCGGCAACAGCCAAACCTTACCCTGAACGACCATATTTGAATTACTGACCGAGGCAGACAGAATATATATAATCGGGTATAACACGATTAGTGTAAGGACTGTAACTGTGGCATAGCACAAGAAAGTAAACACCTTGTCTTTGCTATTATTGGCAATTTTATTTTTCCCCATTTTGTTCCTCCTTACCACAAACTGGTTTCACTAACCTTTTTCGAGATCTTGTTCACCAGAACAACCAGAATAAACTCAATCACGTTATTAAACATACCAATAGCCGTAGCATAGGAGAAATTGCCTGCGCCGGTACCGGAAACACCCATCTCATATACATAAGTTGAAATAACTTGGCTGGCAGTTAGATTCAGATCGTTCTGCATTAAAAAGATTTTCTCAAAACCAAGGGTTAACACACTACCCATTTTCAGAATCAGCATAGTGACAATTGTGGGAATAATAGTAGGAAGATCTACGTGAAGGATCCGCTGAAAGCGGGTTGCACCATCCAGTTGTGCTGCCTCATGATATGTGGGATCTACATTGGCAAGAGCTGCTGTATATATGATGCTGCTCCAGCCGAAATTTTGCCACACGCCTGACCACACATAGAAATGCCGGAACGCTTCAGGTGAAGCAAATAAGTCCGCGGGATACTTTCCAGTAATCATGTGCAACAGATTTCCATAAAGGCCATTTCTGTTGTGGAAAATCATCATCACAATGCCCACAACAACCACAACCGAAATAAAATGCGGCATATTGACAATGGTCTGTGTAACTTTCTTGAAGCGCTTGCTCTGTATCGAATTGATCATCAACGCAAAAATAATCGGAATTGGAAAACTTGCAAGCAAAGAATACAGGGAAAGCGTCAAGGTATTCACCATGATGTTCTTAAACATGTAGGATTCAAAAAACCGTTCAAACTGGTCAAATCCAACCCACTTACTACCCCAAATTCCAAGGCGAACTTTATAGTCCTTGAATGCAACAACCAGACCGCCCATAGGTAAATACTTGAAGATAAGTACGTAAAGCAGGGGCAGCAGCAAAAACAGATATAACTGCCAATCTTTCAGCGGGTTTCTTTTAGTAATCACTCTTCTTGCGGCCGGTTTTTTATTTAGTAAGTTTAAGCAACGCTCTTTTATAGAATGCCGCTTATTGCCGACGCTTTCTTCAAGTGCGATTTTCTTCATAAATGTCCCCCTTCCTGATATGAATAACAGTGTAACCAGCATAAGCCGGTTACACTGTTACCCGTTCAATTTGATTATTTAATTAATTGTTCTGTCGTATGCCGTCTGATAAACCTCGAGCACTTCCAGCGCGCCCATCTTTTCCAGTTCAGCAATGTATTCGTCCCAATTCTCATCGATGTCCAGTTCGCCGGTGATGAACTTCGCACCCATGCTACGGTAATAGTTCTTAATCAGCTTTTCAGCTTCAGAGATGGAAGACTTCTCTTCATCAGTCATGGGCAGAGTAATAATGCGCTCCTCAGGCTTCAGCTTCAGCATATCCTGAACACAACCAACATAGAACTCATAATTTACCTCAGCAGTAATCTTTGCCTCTTCAGTAGTGCCGCCAAGCATTGCAATGGCAGCGTCGTTTGTAAAGCTGATACCAGGGCCGGTGAGCATGTAGCCTACATTCTGAGCCTTGCCCTGTCCCCAACGGATGCTGTTGGTGTAGGAGACAAATGCGGGGGCTTCACCGTTCTCTGCGCAATACATATCCTTGGTAGTTCCGTCGATGAACTTGGTTTCATCCACATTTTCCCACCAATCCCAATCCACGCCTTCTTCACCATAACGGTTAATGATAAAGGCTTCCTGGCTCATCAGGTAATCCAGGACGATAAAAGCTGCTTCGGGATTCTTACAGTCACTGGTAATAACGGCAGCCACCTTAGCGAGGGGATCTGCATAATATGCCTGTGCCACACCACTGGGGCCTTCCAGTGCACACACATAGCCGTATGCCTGACGCATCTGCATATTCTCCAGATTATTCGCACCAACCATGCGGGGACGATAGTCGATATGGGCCAGAACGCGCATTGCAGGATCCTGAACAACTGCATTGTAGGCAGCAGTATCCTGAGTAATGATCGTGGTATCAAGCAGGCCCTCGTCAAAGAACTGCTTAATGTACTTCAGGCCCTCTTTCCAGCCATCAGTCATAAAGGCATGAGACAGTTCGCCATTTTCTACCACCAGAGAATTGTCGTCAAATGCGTATACAAAAGGAGACATCAGGAACTTAAACCAGTTGTGACCAATACCGCCACTGCCAGAGAAGATGACTTCATCATCCAGGCCGTTACCGTTCAGGTCGCCTGCAGCAACAAATGCCTTACACAGTTCGAAGAAGCCCTCAGTGGTAGTGGGAAGGGTATCAAAACCACATGCCTTTGCGTATGCCTCATTGATCCACAATCTGCGTGCTGTAGCATCATTGGTACCGGGATAGTAAGCGGGCAGGCCCCAAATGTTGCCGGCTGCGTCACGCATGGGGGAAACAAAATCGACACCCTCTTTTTCAATAGCGATGTTGATATACTTTGCATAGTCGGGATTAGCATAGAAATCGCTCAGTTCAAGAATTGCGCCTTCAGCAGCCCACCTAGTTGCAGCTGCGGGCAGATCGCTCTGTGCGTCAGCAGCGTTGAAAATGATGTCAGGAAGCTTATCGCCGCCCTGAACCATGACGTTCATCTTATCAATGAAGCTGCCCACTGCATATACCTCGAACTGAATGTCAACTCCGAACTTTTCTTCCAGCAGCTGAGTCATATAGCAGGTGTTCCAATCTTCAACTTCGTCGTCAGCCTGGACAGCGATTGTGAGAGTGACACCTTCCGTGATCGTGCGAGGATCAAATTCAAGAGATCCCGTTGCTCCGGTGGCGTCTGCCACAGTATCTTTGGTACCGGGGGTAGTACCGTTTGTCGGATCTTCCGGGTTGCGGTTACAAGCAACCATCGAAAGAACCATTACCAAACAAAGTACAAATGCGATTACTTTTTTTGCCATGATTAATCTTTCCTCCTTAAGTTGGTGTGTAGATGCGAGATGCCGTCATCAATTGATCGGTTACCTCTGGTGTCACTATACCACGTCCGGTTTTCTCATGCATCACGAAATCGACACAAATACCCTGAAATTTCATTTTTTCATCACGCACCAATGCTGAAAATTTGGCTTTCTATCTGAAATATTGGTTTTACAGCATCTGCAAATTGACCATAACGCAAAAAAATGCTATAATTAGCCCGTTTCTTATCCCCAGTCCAACAGAAAGCGTGGTCAATACAATGTCTATTTTTTTATGTCGAAAGCGGTCCACACCAAAGCGGGCAATCATTCGATGGTTCTTTGTAAGCTCCGCTATTTTTTCTATTCTATTCTTTCTGGTGTTGCTACCTTTATTGAGCTATTGCCACGACACCTTTGCTGAACTTAAGGTTAAAAAGATATCTCAACAAATGAATTTTGGTGTATCTCAATTAGAGAGCACCGTTTCCGGTATTTTGAACGCTTCCCAAAGCACAGCAGAAGATGAACGCTTTGTTAAGTTGCACCACCTTAGCATCGATTACTCCAAAATCTCTGTCAGCAACCAATTGGAGATGAAAAACATACTAGATAGTTTGATTCGTCCACTCGACATGGTCACGGACTGTAGCTTACTAATATCTGATCGCAACGCAGTTACTCCAACACTTACTACTTTCGGTATTCCAACGGGCTACTATCCATTCTACTTTCGTGTGGATGATTTATCTTATGATGATTGGTTTTCTCTTCTGTCCGAATTTTCTCCTGGCTTTCTCCCCGTTCATCATATTACAACACCGTATAGCAGTTATGATGCATTGATTTATTCCGTCCGCTGGAATCGTGACAAGTATTTCTATGCTACGATTAATGTGAACACGATTAAAAAGGCAATGATTGCTTCTGATTATTCGGGTGATGTTTTTTTGACTATCGAAAACACCCAGGGCGATTGTCTATACACAGACTGCCCAGACGGACAATCTGATTTCCACACCATATCTCAGAAGACCTCTTTAGGCAATCTCATAGTTTCTATTCATATTCCCCAAAGCCTACTACGCACTCACATGGCCCCCCTATACGCTTTCATTTCCATTTATGTCGCAGTGACTGCACTGATACTTTTTGTAGTTGCCTACTTCGGATCCCATGTTTCTGCCAGACCGATAATCCGCATCATCGAGAAAATCGACAGCATGACGACACGGGCTGCCGACATACATAAAAGGAAGCATCATAAAAAATCAACTTCTTTGAGCTATGGCTTCGATTATATTTTCAGTAACATTCAGCTATATGAAAGTGATATTCAGAACTATCAAAATATCGTCGCAACGCAAACAAAGGTCTTGCAGGCCCGGTTTATGGAAAAGGCACTTCACGGCACACTATCCGCGGATGCAGATTACGAGACTTTTTCCTTCTACTTCCCCCAATTCCCCAAGCGGTTTTGCTTAATTCTTCTTGGAATTGTTGAGCAATCGATGGACAATGCTGAAACTCGCCCGAATGCTATTTCCTTAATTCAATATCAGCTTCAGCAAGCTCTTCCTGACACATATCATCAGCAGTTGTCCGATACTGATTTGCTTCTGATTATTGATGCTAATAATCAGAATGAATCCTTGCAGATAGTTAACAGTATGATTACGGACATAAATAAAGCCGAGTCTACTTACCATGTTTGGGGAATTATGAGCAAAGCATACGACCATCCGAATAAGATAGCCTTTGCCTATCGACAGGTTCAGGATTTAAAGGGGCAGCTCTCGATCGAAAGACTTACTGAAATGTGCGTGACATCCGATATAAAAATCCCCCAAAAGAACACATTTCAGATGTCTGATGTCACAGCCATATACTCCGCAATTGTGGCTGGAAATATTGACGTTGCTTGTTCCCGCTTTGAGAACTACGCAGAACTGCTAATCGCCCGCAACCGTTCAGTATGCGAAATGTTCCGTGCCCTTTTGCTATGCATAAAGCAGGAATACGCGAATCTTCTGATCGACATTGAAATTCCGCTTTACAACACACGTAAAGACATGTATTCTGCACTGAAAAATGTAATAAAAGCTTTCTGCGTCCATATTTCCGCAGAAAAGGAGTCTTCTGATTCTTTTGGTTTGGTTGTCAAAGCTTACATAGATGATCATTTTATGGAAGACTCACTCTGCAGCACATCTTTGGAAGAACATTTTCAATGTTCATACACCAAGATTAGAAAGTCTTTTGCAGCCAGCGTAGGCATTTCCATTTCTTCCTACATTGAGAAAAAGAGAATGATTCTGAGTAATGATTTGCTGATTTCTGGCAAATATTCCGTTGCCGAAGTGGCAAGAAAATGCGGATATGCCAATGACAGTACATTCTACAAGGCCTATAAAAGAACCTATGGTTATCCGCCTTCGTCTACAAAAAAGGAATAGTTCAACTTATTAACCCGAAATCACAGCGCATCCTGCTGTGATTTCATAACCTAACCCTTTGTCTATCGCCATTTGATTTTCCTGTTTGTTATAACGAGAAAGGAATCACGCCCATGACACCTAGCGAAGCAATGGTCTCCCAACTGAAAAGTCTGAAGGGAAAACCGCTTAAGCAGAAAATTGCGCACATCGCAACATACTTCTGGTTGCCCATTTTGTTAACCCTTGGTGTCTTGATTTCCGTCGGTTCTTTTATCCTCCACGTGGTTACCACGAAGGATGTCGCTTTGAGCGTGATTTGCCTTAACACCTATTCCGATGGCAGTACTGCAAAGGCATTTTCAACAACTTTTGCCGAGAAAGTAGGCATCGATTCAGCGGAGCATCAGGTATATATTTCCACAGATCTAACCCTGGATGACACAGATCCGTTGAATGCATACAATGTGGGCCAGATCGTGACTACTCAGATTGTTACGGGTTCTGTTGATCTGCTGGTCGGTGACCTTAAAACCACCACTAGGTATTTCTACCAGGAAGCCTTCTTTGATCTGAATGAGGTTTTATCGGAAGATCAGCTGGTCCAATACTCTGACTATTTCCTCTATGCGGACATGGCGCTAATACGCCTGCTTCAGGATGATCCAATGAATTCTCTGCATTACCCGGATCCCAGGAACCCTGAAGAAATGGAGCAACCAGTACCTGTAGCGCTGCTGATTCCCGTTAACACCGACTTTATTGCTGCCTGCTACCCATCCCAAAAAGGTGAGATTGCTGTGGGCATCGTAGCATCCACCGAAAATGTGAATATCGCTTTGGCGTTTCTGGACTACATATTCGAAAAGGAGTAAACACATATGGTTAGGCTTCCTATTTCCTCAATAACTAATCTAGACAAACATTGGCTGTTTTATTTCAATGACAGCAAAGAGGAAAAATATGTGGATTTAACCGGCTGTGCAGACAACTTTGCGAAAATTACAGGTTATGTCTCTACTGATTCTCTCCGACCCGTAGGCTGGCGTTATGAAGATCAAGGTCAGCTTTGTTATGAACTGTTCAACATAGGACATCTTGTGCTATTCGCGCCCCTAAAGCCCAATCCATTTCAAATTCTGAAATATCTGCTTTCCGGGAAAAAACCTGAAGATGCACACCAAGTTTTCTTATCCTCCCTTGAGTCATCCTTAAATCGGGGTGGTTTGAAAACCGTGGATCGGAAGGAAGTGCAGTCATGAGGTTTCTGAATGTCAACAGCCCATTCATGGCATTTGTACATAAGCTTATAGACTATATGTGGATCGGCATTCTTTGGGTATTATTCTCTATTCCGGTTTTTTCATATGGTGCAGCCACCACCGCAGCATTACTGACGATGGAGATCTCCCTCCATAAAGAAGAGGGGCGAATTCTGGCAACATTCTGGAAGTGGTTTCGAAAGGAATTTAAGGAAGCTACCCTGCTCTGGCTAATCCGTGTCCCCATTTGCCTTCTTGTTGCAGCTAATATTTGGGTAGTATTTATAAGCCAGATTCCCATTTTGTTGCAGGTATTAATCTATATAGCCACCAGTCTAGTATTCTGCTGGTCACAGCTTTGGTTTGGTTATTTAAGCAAATTTGAGGATCCGATTAAGAGCGTCCTTAAAAACACCTTTCGTATGTCCATGGTCCATGTAGGTCGTGTGTTATTGCTTGGTATCTTTGTAGTGTTCTATATCGCCGCCTCTGTGGTACTATTCCTCCTAATGCCACCGTTACTGGTATTTCTTCCAGGCAGTTATCTGCTAGCCTATTTCTCCGTTGTAAACAAGATTTTTGCATTGTACATACCCAAAGAAAAACAATGTCTGGAAGAATCCCTGCCAAATCATAATTCAGTTCTCTGATCCCATCCCTACGATTGGAATCGAGAGATTTGCTGTTTTAACAAAGCTTTTAGGAGCAAAATCAATGCTCGTGAGTACTCTCCTGCGATTAATTCTATAACTATAAAAACGCCATCCGGTTCAAAGACCAGATGGCGTTTATCTCGTTTATTTGGTGTTACCTTTTTGCTTCTCTGAATCACGCGCAATCGTTTCCGTAAAAGCACGGCGCATGAAGTCGTTGAGAGATTCATTCGTAGCTTCTGCGTGCGCTACTACCATATCTTTTTCCTCCTGCGTTACTCTTGCCTGGAGGTAAACATACTTTTTCCTGTATTTCTTGCTTGCACGGAGCTGTGCTTCTGTCTGTGCCACGAAAATCACCTCTCAAATAAATGTATCACACATCAGGGAAAAAAGGAATATATGTGTATGTACATATATTGCACAAATATTTACATATTATTTGTACACATTACCATATTGATATGTGTATGTATATATGCTACAATATGGATAGGAAATAAAGCAACGGCAGTACTAAGGAGCGCCAACTCCCTAGTACCTGCGCAGGTGAAGTGAGCACCTACACAACGGGAATTCCCGCACCGCAGAGTCATTATACCCTTTCTGCACCCAAATTGCAAGGGGAAAGTGTTTCTTAGTGAGGATCTCCCCTGCTATCTTTAATGATTGCACCGTGTAGGCTGTAAAAGCCCTGCACGGTGTTTTGTTTTCCAAATAATACTTAGGAGGAAAACACAATGGAAAACAAGCGTTTTCTGACCGCAGCGGATGTAGCCCTGTACATGGATATTTCTGTGCCCATGGCTTACAAGATCATCCGCAAGCTGAACGATGAACTAGTGGCCGCTGGCTATATCATCGTTTCCGGTCGCGTCAGCCGTACCTACTTCGAAAAGAAGATCTACGGCGGCATGGTTTAGGAGGTGTATTATGCCTGCGTATAAAGACAGCAGCAAAAACACCTGGACCGCCAAATTCAAGCACAAGAACTGGTTGGGTGAAGTGAAGTGGGTCACTAAGAGAGGCTTCTCCACCAAGCGTGAAGCGTTGCAGTACGAACGGGACTTTCTGGCCCGGCTTAGTGGCAACCTGGATATGACCTTTGCGGATTTCGTCAAGGTCTATCTCCAGGATCGGACGCCGAGAATCAAGGACAGTACTGCTGACACCAAGCGCAACATCATCGAGACCAAGATCCTTCCCTATTTCGGCGCAAAGCGTATGCGTGACATTTCCACCAACGATGTCATGCACTGGCAGAACGCCCTGCTGGCATACCGCCATCCTGAAACCGGGAAGCCCTATTCCAAATCGTATCTTAAGACCGTCCACAACCAGCTGACAGCAATTATGAACCACGCAGTCAAGTTCTACAAACTTTCGGAGAACCCTGCTCGCATCGTCGGCAACATGGGCAGTGAGCAAGGTATCCAGATGAAGATCTGGACCCTGGAGCAGTACCTCCAGTTTTCTGAACTTATGATGGACACGCCGGTTTTGTACTACTATTTCCAGATGTTGTACTGGTGCGGTCTTCGTGAGGGCGAGGCGCTCGCTCTGGTGCCTGGTGATTTCGATTTCAACGCAAACACGGTGTCCATCACCAAAACTTACCACCGATCTGGTAAGCAAGACATCATCACGGAACCCAAAACGCCCAAAAGCAACCGAACTGTGGAAATGCCTGCCTTCCTTGCCACTGAGATTAAGGAATACCTAGACTCAAGTTATGACCTCAAGGAAGATGATCGCCTCTTCCCTCTTGCCAAAAGCACCCTCTATCGTCAGATGGAGAAAGCTCACACCGAGCTAGGACTGCCCCGTATCCGGGTGCATGACCTGCGCCACTCCCACGTTTCCCTGCTGATCAACATGGGATACAGCGCTGTCGCCATTGCGGATCGAATGGGCCATGAAAGTATCGATATAACTTACCGGTATGCCCACCTGTTCCCTCATGTGCAGTCGCAGATGGCAAATGACCTGGATGCTCTGCAAGGAGGTGAGTAACATGTCTGCTAAAGCTCGAGATGAACACGGCCGTTGGCGCTGTCAAACGATTGGCATCCGTATCTCTCCCGAAGAGAATACCAAAATCAATCAGCTTGTAGCTCTGTCAGGGATGACCAAGCAGGATTACTGCATTAACCGCATGCTTCAGCGTGATGTGGTGGTCACCGTTAACCCCCGCGTGCACAAGGCACTGAAGAATCAGATGGAACAGCTGGTTCTTGAATTTCGGCGTCTCACAGATGCCACCGAAGTCAGTCCATACACCGTAGAAGTGCTGGACTATCTCGCCCATATCTATGATGGGATGAAATAATAACAACACTTATTTGAAATAACAAGGAGAATATACTATGTTTACTAAGGATCAGATTTTCGAGCTTGCTCTGGAAGATTACAGCTGCCCCCGCCACATGCCCGCTATCAAGCACTACTACGGTGCCATGGACGAGATCATCGAGTTCATGATCCGCCTGGAGGACAACGAAGCCTGGTGCGTGCGCTACAAGGAGACGCTGGATGCCGCCGAATTCTACGATCTTGATAACGACGCAACTCACACGGTTGCCGGCCAGACTCTGCCCATCTTCGTCCCCGTCAAGGAGATCTCCCGTCTGGAGGCAACTCGCCAGGATGCCCGCTGGGAATACAAGGCTTACAATGGTTCCCACTATCCCTGCTATGCGTCCAAGATTGAAATGCGCCAGTCTCTTGTGGAGACCCCTACTGGCTATGAGTTCTGCGTTCACGCCAACCTCACCGGCCTGCAGGTCTGCTATCCTGGCATCGGCTGGATCTGCCCTAATGGTACCATCAAGGGTTTTCCCGGCATGGTAACCTTCGACGGCAACACCCACCATCTGGCGCTGGCCGTTTCCCAGGCCCACTACGACTTTGACGAATACGATCAAGCAATGGCAGCTGCCATTAACCCCAATTCGGTCAATCTAGACCGAATTGTTGCGGACATTTTGGCCGAGGGGTGATTGTGATGAACAATCACCCTCCAAAGAGTGCCAATCAGGGTTCAGACTCTGCTCCCTTTCCTCCGGAAACTGGCTCGATAATAAATATCCTGTATGAAGCCTACTCCGAGCAAAACTATGTGCTTTCGGACGATATGAAGCAAGGCGTCTATGATATCTACACAGTACTTGCCGATGTAGATCCGGATATTGTTGAGACAGTTATCTGCACAGTATGTGAACTCTGCTGTGTTCATGAGTATGCAGGATTTACTTCCGGAGTGCGGATGGGAACTAGACTATACCACGAATTAAAAGAATAACCCACAACGCTCCATAGTACTCCTATGGAGCGTTCCATTGTCCCAATACAGGCCAGAATCTTCTGTAACAGATCAAGTAGTATTTACGCTTCCAAAACCATCGAAAATAAACTCTTGACAAATTTCCGAACTAAGATATAGTAATATATAGAAAGCATCTAATATGTTTTTACTCACAAATTACTCTATATTTTGAATATTTCGGGTACAGACCTCTTAGCTTTGCTAATGATTGGTTGGTCTGTTCATGACATGGAACTAGGATGATTGCTACGGAACTTTTATTTGTTTGGACTACGGCTTGACATCTCTGGTGTCAAGCCGTTTTTTGGTTATTATTAGAATATCGCATATATTATGGGGGCTGAAGCGTCCTACTATTGGGGTAGGATGTTGGTATTCAGCTTTAAGTTAGCGGAAGTAGGGAATGGCACAGGGTACTGGAGTTTTCTACATTCCGTACCCTGTGTTTTTTGAGGGACGCTTAGTATCGATTATCAATCGATAAACCAAATGCTTACAATAAAAGAGAATTGCACTTTGACAATTGAAATTTATTTACGGGTACAGGCCTCTCAGCTTTGCTGATGATTGGTTGGTCTGTTCATGACATGGAACTAGGATGATTGCTACAGAACTTTTGATTGTTTGAACTACGGCTTGACATCTCTGGTGTCAAGCCGTTTTTTCATTATTAAGTAAATACCGTTTGTGTATTGTAAGGAAGCTGAAATGTTCTACCAGTTAGGTAGCATATCGGCATTTTGCTTTGGGTCAGTAGAAGTAGGGCATTCCAAGGCACTGGATTTGCCATCTTCGGCACCCTGCGTTCTCATTTAGGAGGTGATTATCATGGATTAACAAATCAAAAACATTTTTTGCTGCAAAACAACAATAAACAAAAACAAAAAGGAGAAAAAACTATGTCTAAAGTTGCAGAAATGAAACTGGACGACGGTTCTTGGGTAGAGATCCACATTAAGGATCTTACGGAAGCAGATTACCATCGTGAATTCCGCTGCGGATGGCGCTCTCCCGATGGTACATCTACCTGCCAGGCCCCCATGTCCATCGCATTTCGTCGTGCTACTGGTACGCCCTTGTATTTTACTGAGGCCAAGAGGGTTGCCGCCAAGCATCTCCCTGAATGCAAGCGTCAGCGTCATAAAAAGAACAGGACCCTCTCTAGCTACGATCAAACGGGTATCGGGCAGTCTAAGAATGATTACTTGGAGAGAATGCTCGGAACCTGTATTTCAAAGTCCAAAAAGCCTACAGTGGTAACTCCTCCTAACGAGGTCCAGGAAGGCGGAGAAATCACTGATAATGTGGCCGGCATGGATGACCGCCCTATTAACATCAAGCCTAAACTTCCGTCCACCACGCTCCGTATGGCAAAGTTCTTGGAAACTCTGCCTTTGGACAGCACGTATATGGATGAAGAAGTCCGTAATTGGATCATTGATTTCCGTACCATTGATGATTACATCGAAAATGGGATTCCTGCTGATGACTATATTTTCTTTATTGGCACATTGGTGTTTCCGGAGTCTGTAAATATCCAGCGCTCTCCTAATGAGTGGGTACTTGCAGACTGTCGATATCAAAAGGGCGATTTCCCTGACGACCATCTGTTTGTTCGTTTGAAGCTTGACGTAAAGGCATATGAGGCAATGAAGAAATTTAGCCACGGCAACCGTAAATACCGCTGCTATGTTGTTGCCTGCGCTAAGTTTTCCAAAGAAGACGGTCATGCCAATCTCTACACCGCGGCAGCTGTCAATCGGCGAATGATTGCTTTCATCCCTAAAAATCGTGTCTGTGATGCCATCTGAAAAGCGAATGCAAAAAAGGACACACTGGCTCATCAAGAGTCAGTGTGTCCTTTTTTGCATCAGCCAATTTTTGTTTCAATACCATTTTGATATGCTCTACACAAAGCACCTAAGATGTCCACTTGACTACTGCATTCTGCAAGCTCTGGAAGCTCCGTGACATTGATTCTCATCCGTCCATTGGAGTTTTCTACTTTGAGTGTCACTGGTTGATTAGGCTCCAACGCGGTTGCC
>JAZLBM010000066.1:0-8302 GCA_045613705.1 Eubacteriales bacterium
GGTTACGCGGAAATGTCTCACCTGTTCGGCTATACCACCGACAATGAGCTTCCTTCCGGTCAAGATATCCTGGACCGCTATCTCTTGCTGGATCCCAACGACGAGGTTACCAACAGCTTCTCTTATGCGTTGGCTTGGACCTGGCTTGCCAGAAGAATGGACGATCCTACGGTTACGCTGGATGAATTTTTGGCGTCTCCCGAGCACGATCAGATCAACAGTGAGTTCCTCGGCTTCGTGTATGCAAGAGTGTACCGCGTTTCCGGTGAGGCGATCCACGAGGTAGACCCCAACCATATGTACATCGGCTCCCGTGTCAACGGCAACTGCCGTACCAACGAGGACTATCTCCGTGCCGCAGGCTACTATCTGGATATCATCACCACCAACCTCTACGGCGGTCTGAATCCCGATGGCGAGACGATGACCAATTTCTACCGTTACTCGGGCAAGCCCTTCATCGTAACCGAGTTCTTCGCAAAGGGTATGGATGCCATTGATGCCAACGGCAAGCGACTGGCAAACTCTACGGGTGCAGGTATTCTCGTAAAGACCCAGCAGGACCGTGCCGACTATTACGAGCATTATGCTCTTGCTATGCTGGAGTGTCGTGCTTGCGTGGGATGGACCTGGTACCGTTACCGCGACAACGATCAGGGCATCTACGTGTCCAAGAGCGATCCCGAAACCGAGCTGATCATGCTTCACGTATCCTATGGCGCAAATGCCAAGGCCAATACCTTTATGGATGATGACGAAAATATTCTGACCGCCGCGCAGGTCGGCACGTACGACACGATCTACAAGGGTGAGGCTATGATGTCCAACCAAAACGTCAATAAGGGTATCTTCAACAGCAACTTCAGCTCTACCGTTACCGTTTATACCTACAATTCCTCCGGAAAGCTGATCTACTTTATGGGCTATGAGGTGGAAGATCCTTCTTCGGCATATCCCAAGGATGGAACGGTTCTGAAGGCACTTAACGGTGACGAGACCTATACCATCGGAAGCGTGAAGAATAACGACGGAACCACGGTCAAGACGGTTCTTACCGTATATGAGGGCAGATACGTCGCTCTGTCCGATGCTATCCGCTCCGTCAGCGATCACATTATGGGCATCGTCCGGTATTTTGACACCCACTGATCGCGAAAACGATCTTGATCCAAGACGCACCCCACGGGGTGCGTCTTTTTTGTATTGTGGTGTGATTTTTGATTTGATTTATCGAGCTGTTGCTATGGCGTCGCAGTGACGTAACAAATCGGGGGGGCTTGCAAATTTGCAGTGTTCAGCCGCGAAACATACAATTTCCCCTTGTGCTTGCCGCAATTTTAGCTTGAAAGCCCCGAAAGCGTGAAAACAACCAATTTGTGTGGTAGGATTTCCATAAACGACAACTGTGAGATTCCATTTATATAGAAAGAAAATGGTATAATGGATTGGTACTTTATCATTTTGGGGATACTATATCCTTTTTAGAGGCAGATCCCTCCGAGTGAGAAAGCAAAATCTATTTTGAAGGAGATTTTCAAAATGAGAAACGGAAGAATGGCAAGTCGCCTTCTGGCGCTTGCGCTGACGGTTCTGATGCTCGCTTCCTGCTTCGTAGCGCTTCCCGCTATGGCAGAAGAAACGGCAAGCAGCAGCAAGACCGTGCTTTGGTCGTATGACTTTACCAAGGCCGGTGAAAAGGGCGACGGTAACGTTAAGTCTACCGAGGTAAACCCCGGTGAAGGTTCCAAGACCCGAAATTTTGAAGAGGGTTATTTCGCAAAGAATGACATCTTCATGCTTACCAGTGCAAACTGGAACGTAGGTGTTAAGGTCACAAACGGTATGATGGAGACCGGTTACCAGAGTAAGATCTTTGTGAACACAAAGACTACCGGTGACAATCCCAACGCCACCTTTGCAGACCTTCTTTACGGTCTGCACGAGAACTACAACAAGGTGGGCGATTCCATTTTCTATGAAATGGATTTCAAGCGTACCGGCGAACCTTCTGTAAGATCGGATACTTCCTGCTCCTGGTCTTACGTAGATCCTGCTACCGGTGAGACGGTTTCCAGTGAGACGTTTTCCGGTGAGGATACGCTTTATACCGATTACAACAGCAACTCCGGCGGTAACCTTTTCTACTACCGTAGCGGAAACAGTGACGGACATTTCCTTCGCGTCGGCGCATCCGGCTATGCGTATACCACGGATAACGATCACGGTGCGATTGCAGATCTTTTGAAGCGCCCCGACGGTATCTACTATATGGATGGCGACACCAAGGTATATCTTCCCGCAGATGCTACCGTCACGGATCTCAGCCTTGGCTATATTCCCAAAAACTACGATGAGATATACTATCTTGAGCTGAATAAGCTTTACCGTCTTGGCGTTAAGAGCACCATCACGAAGATCAGTGTTTCCGACGATATCACCTACATTACGCAGGTGAACTACGTCTACATCAAGGAGGCAGGTGCCGAAAATTGGGAGACCCTTATCGGTACCAATACCTTTACGGAGAAGATGACGACGGAGAACTACGTCTTCCTGAACACCAGCTCGGGTAAGCTGGCAGTGGGCGGTGAAATGGAGATCTACTCCTATGCCTGCAACGGCGTTGACCATCTGAACGTCCTTGAATCCCGCGACGCATCGGATGAGACGCTCATAACCTACAAGTGTGTCGATTGCGGCACCTCTTGGATGGAGGTAGAGATCGACGGTATTCGCTACGACCGTATGATCGGCGGAAACACCTGTGAGGGTGAGTATTACATATACATTCCCAAGGGTGGCGTAGGTGCTCCCTTTGCAAGCTCCACCTACGACGTGCTTCCCGTGGGACACCAATATGACAACACGGGCAAGTGTAGCGTTTGCGGCAAGTACGAGTTTATTACCGAGCTTCCCGAGGGCTACGTTGCGGGATCCTCGTCGTCTGCCGCCAGCATAAACAACAAATACTGGGACAGCACGGCGAAGAACATCAAGGGTCAAACGACGACTCACGTTCTTTTCCTGCACGGCAATAACGGTGTGAATAACGTCGAGCCCATGGGTACGCTTAAAAAGCCCATGACCCTTTCCTTTGACTTTATGCTGGAAAGCGACGTTGTGTTTAACGGTAACGTGAGCAGCTTCCAGGAGATCGTCTCCTTCGTTCCCGCGGGAGCAACCGCTCTGCAGCTTCTTCAGCTCGGTAGAACGGTTGAGGGTGATGCTTACCTGTATCTTGCCAGAGACTTTGACGTGAGATCCGTCAAGGTCGCTTTGACGGAGGACGGTCAGCCCGATCCCTCCCATTCCAATTATGCCACACTTCAGCAGGCCTTTGCCTATTACGGTGACGTTAAGAATGTCAATTATGCGACCACGGATAGCACGAGTAACGGCGTAAAGTACCGCGAGTACAAATTCCGCGATTACGGTGCAGGTCTCTATAAGCTGACGAAGGGTGAATGGATCAACGTGCAGCTGGTTGTTATGCCCGCTACAAAGGGCACCCAAACGTCGGTGATGGTGTATATCAACGGCGAGCTGCGAGCTACCCGTCCTTCCACCATTCCGTGGAAGGAGGCCTATGATGCCATTCGCTTCGGTCCCGGTGCTGCCCGCTATACCAAGGCGTCCTACCGCTTGGACAACGTGGGTCTTCGCATTCACGACAGCCTTGAGGATGCCCTTGTTACCGATGGCGTATCTCGCGTAGTGGCTTCCTATGCCTTTAATCGCTTCCCCACGGTCTACAGTCCTCTGGAAAGCAACGGCGGTCTCGGTCTCTACCTGAATCCCAATGACGGATACGATATCGTGGGCTGTCTTTACGATGCTTTGAAAAACGACAGACTGCTGATCAACGGCGGCGAGTACGCATATTACAACAAGACCAATCCCGGATCAGGCGACCGTATTACCTTCTCTCTCTCGGGACGTGAGGTTGGCCAGCAGGTCAGCGTTGTTTCCAAGAGCAAGTACGAGATCAAGACCACCTTTGCAATTGCCGATGCAAATCGTGTGGTAGCGGGCAGTTCTAAGGATCTCATTCGTCTGTCCAAGTATAACGATTCCTTCGTAAAGATGGTTCTGGTTCGCCTGACCTCCAACGGTTATGCGGCGTACGTAGAGGGCGCTTGGCGCGATCTCGTTGACGCCGGCGGCAACTATCTCTCTCCCTACACCGAAACGGAGACCGTGGACGGCGTTGAGCTTCCCAAGCAGTTCTCCACGATCCGCGTTGTAGTCGACGAGCAGAAGAACGTTTACAGCGTTTACGTAAACGATACCGTTGCTTACTGTGTAGCAAACGGTCACGGCGTGGCGGTTTCCAACGTTCCTATGTCCTCCATTGAAATGAGCACCAGTGGATATAAGGCGGCATCCAAGGGCGATCACGGCTTCACCGGCGATGCCAAGAGATATGCTGACTACACGGCAGACTACGCGGCAGCGCTTAAGGAAGCAGGTGTGATTGCCAGCAATTGCGGCTACGAGTACCTTGGTCTTTTCCAGGGTATGACCGGCTTCTACCTGAAGGATATTACCGTTTCCACCATCGCCGACAGCGAGGTCAAGATGCTCGGTGTGCAGGAAATGCGCGACGAGAATACCTTTGCTCTTCGTTTCATCGCAGGCTTGAATGATATTTACGTCAACGACCTCAGCTATGAGGTTAAGGCGTACTACAACGGCGAGTACGTAGGTATGCAGACGGCGTCTGTAACTGCAGTTTACGATGCCATCAACGGTGGCGGCGACGTTTACGCGGCTTACGATTACCTTGGCTCGGCTTACCTTTCTGCGGTTAAGGTCGCCGGTATGGAGCGCACCGGTGCTTCCAACCGCTACAAGTTCGTAGTAACCCCTGTTACGACTCTTGCCGACAATACTGTCGCGAGGGGTGAATCTCTTACGGTCGTTTACGACGGTGAGGGACGTTACCTTGGTAACGACAGACCCTTCCCGGTTGACCTCAGCCAGTATGAGAGCCTTGGAACTCAGCCCGTTATGCTGGAGCTGAAGGCCAAGAGCGGTAGCGGCGACTATGCAGACTTCTACGTTTATACCCAGTGCTCCGATCCTACGGGTCGCTATTACGTTCGTTACAGAATGCTCTACTCCTACGATACCAGAACTACCAACGGCTCCAATTCCGCTACCAATATCGAGTCCTTCCGTATCGTTGGTGCTGAGATGGTTAAGGTCAACGGCGTCAGCGATACCGGCGTTGCCTTTGCGAGTCTGTATAACCTTCTGAGCTCGGGCGAGATCTCGCTGGCCATCAAGGAGTACGTCTATGATGATGCACAGGGCAAAAACGGTGTGGCCGACTTCTGCGGCGGTTTCCACGGCGACGAGCATATCGCAGTAGTGGACGGCGTGAAGCAGTTCAGCCTCAAGGCCGACGGCGTTGAGTACGTTCCCGGCACGGAAAACAAGCTGGTACAGTGTGAGACGCTGACCTTCGACCAGACGACCAAGATTGACCGTTGGGCGGCTGAGGCCGGCTCTGCCGGACAGATCGTCGAGCACGTTCAGAACTTCACCTTCACCGATGACGGTATGAAGATCGACAGAAAGCTGACCTGGCTTGTAGACAACTTTGTTATCGACAGTGCTTATCCTATGATGTTCACGCTGCTTCGTCTTGATGGCGAGGAGGCCATTTGTGAGATCGTAGAGACGTTTGACGGAAGCGGAAACTTTCTTGGTAGAGAAGAGCTTGCTCTTCACAATACTACCGCACAGAGTACCATCCTTTCCAATGCTAACCTTCGTAAGGTCGTTTACAGCAGTGCGACCAGCGGCATTTCCGGCGTGGCAAGCTTTACCCTGGGCTCCGGCAATCAGGGTGTGCTGAGCAATCCTTACATCGCTTACCGTAAGGACGACGGCGGAGCCGATAACAAGCTCTACGTCGGTATGAAGGGTTCTCAGAGCGTTAGCGTTCAGAAGAATGCGGCAGGTGATCAAACGACCAAGTCCCAGCCCACTCTTGGCGAGGTCTGGGAGATCAGCACCTTCTATAACATTGACTACGTGAGACCCAACAACTAATTCTATAAACCCTCGAGGGGGCGCATCCGCGCCCCCTCGTTTTTGTTTGGGAAAATGCGGAAAAGCCCTTGCATTCGCGGGGTATTGTGATATAATACATATGTAGAAATTTTTTGGAGGTGCGCAATGAGAAGAACCTTTGACGAGCACGTAACGAGAAGAGTCGTCTCTCTTGACGGCGCGTGGCAATTTATCACCGACCCCGAGGGCATCGGTGAGGAACAAAAATGGTACTGTGAGCTTCCCGAGGGAGCGGTCCACACGGAGGTACCCTCCTGTTGGAACAATTCCTTTGGACTTCTTGAATATGAAGGCGTCGCGTGGTATTCCCGTGATTTTTACTGCGAGGGCGGATGCATCCGTCTTTCCTTCGGTGCCGTAATGACCGAGGCCACGGTGTGGCTTGACGGCGAGAGGCTGGGTGAGCATTACGGCGGCTTTACCGCCTTTGATTTCCTTGCCGTGGCGGACGAGGGCTACCACACCTTGACGGTGCGCGTCGACAACCGCTTTAACGCCGATTCCATCCCCCAGGCCAAGGTGGACTGGTACCACTACGGCGGCATCGTGCGCGGCGTGGACGTGGAATATCTGCGCGGACTTTCGGTGCTTTCCTGCTATCTTGACTACAAGCTGAACGAGACCCGCGATACCGCCGAGGTGGTGGTGCGCGCCAAGGTCTTCAACGCCTCGGAAGAGGAGGTGACGGCCCCTCTGACCGTTTCTCTTGACGAGGAAATGCTGATTTGCGGCGACGTGACCCTCGGTGCCTTTGAGGAGGCAGAGGTGGAAAGCACGCCCATTACCGTTTCGGATATTTACCTTTGGGATATGGATACGCCCAATCTGTATACCCTTGTGGCACAGACCCCCACCGACGACCTTTGCGACCGCGTGGGCTTCCGCACCATCGAGGTGAAGGACGGACAGGTTCAGCTCAACGGCCGCGCCATCGAGATCCGAGGTGTCTGCCGCCACGAGGAGCATCCCGAGTTCGGCTTTGCTTTCCCCAGAGCCCTTATGCAGAGGGATATTGATATTGTAAAGAATATGAGCAGCAACGCCATCCGCGGCGCTCACTATCCCAATTCCAAGGCGTTTGTGGATATGCTGGACGAGCAGGGGATTCTGTTCTGGAGCGAGATCCCCATCTGGGGCGTTGGCTTCAGCGAGGAGGCGCTTGCCAATCCCACGGTTGTGGCCCGCGGACTTGACATGATCCGCGAGATGGAGGCGCAGTATTACAACCATCCCTCCATCATCATCTGGGGTATGCATAACGAGATCCTCACGGGCACTCAGGCGGCATATGAGATGTCCCGTCAGTACCACGACGAGCTTCGTGCAAACGGCGGCAACCGTCTTGTGACTCACGCCACCGCGAGACCTCTTGAGGACATCTGCTACGAATTCGACGATATCATCTGTATCAACCACTACACAGGCTGGTACGGCGGCGATATGAAGAACTGGGCGAAGGTGATCGCGGGCCACAAGGCACGTCGCGACGCTCTCGGCTTTGCCGACAAGCCCATCATCTATTCCGAGTTCGGCGGTGCCGCGCTTTACGGTCACCACACCTTCGACGACATCAAGTGGACGGAGGAGTATCAGGCGCGTCTGTTCGCTCATTGCCTGGAGCTGTTCCACAAGACCCCCGAGATCGTGGGCTGGTACATCTGGCAGTTCACCGATATGCGCACCTGTCGCGAGATGGGCAACGACCGTGCCCGCGGCTTCAACAACAAGGGAATTCTGAACGAATATCGCAAGCCCAAGATGGCGTATCATACCGTTCGTGAAAAGTGCCGTCAGTTTGCCGAGGAAGAGAAATGAAGATAACCGATCTTGAAAAGAAAAACCGACCCGTCACCGCCGTGCAATTCGGCGGCGGCGTGTTCCTGCGCGGCTTCTTTGACTGGATGCTGGCCAAGGCCAACGAGAGCGGCGCGTATCTTGGAAACGCTATGATCATCCGCGCCAAGACACGTGGCGAGGACCCTCTTGCGGCGCAGAGCTTTACGTATACCCACGTGGCGCGCGACGGAAACGGCGTGGACGCCACGGTGGTGGATTGCATTGAGGGAAGCATGGATCCCTCAGCCGATCCTGCGGGCTTTGCCGCTCTTGCCACCTTGCCCACTCTTGCCCTTGCGGTGTCCAACACCACCGAGGCCGGCGTGGTGTACGAGGCGTGTCCGCGTCCCGTAGACACCGTACCCGCAAGCTTTCCCGCGCGGCT
>JAZLBM010000067.1:0-4518 GCA_045613705.1 Eubacteriales bacterium
GTGCTTTCCGTCGGTATTGCAAGCATCTCTTATGACGATGAATCCCGTGAGCTCATCAATATGCGCAACAAGGGCGCTATGTTGGGCGATCCTGCGGTCCGCGAGGGCTACGTGCAGGGCTCGGTCGCCCGCGGCCTTGAGGCGGCAGGAAGCAACGCGAACGGAAGCGCCGCCGCTTTTATGGGAATGGGCGTTGGCATGAACGCGGGAGGCGGCTTTATGGCCTCGGCCTCCGCTTCCAATCAGGCACAGATGGAGCGCCGCGCGGCAGAAGCGCCTGCGGACGGCTGGACCTGTAAGTGCGGCAAGGTAAACACGGGCAAATTCTGCCCCGAGTGCGGAAGCCCCAAGCCCCTTCCTGCCGACAGCTGGACTTGCAAGTGCGGCAAGGTAAACACGGGTAAGTTCTGCCCCGAGTGCGGCAACCCCAAGCCCGTCTCTGCCGAGTGGTTCTGCCCCGAATGCGGAAAGAAGAACACCGGCAACTTCTGCGGCGATTGCGGAACCAAGCGTAGCTGATCCTCTATGAGCACGACCGTAACCTATTCCTGCCCCAATTGCGGCGCGGGACTTAGCTTTCATGCGGAAAAGCAGGCCTTCTGTTGCGAATTCTGCCTTTCCGAGTTTACCAAAGAGCAGCTGACAAACGAGGGCGCCGACGAAAAGGCCGACGAGGAACAACGGAAGGACGAAGCCTATTGCGACAGTATGAAGGCCTACGTCTGTAACAGCTGCGGTGCCGAGGTGATCGCCGACGAGACCACCGCCGCCGACATCTGCTGCTACTGTCACAACCCCGTGGTTCTCGCAGGCAAGCTTTCGGGTCAGATGCGCCCCAACAAGGTCATCCCCTTTGCCTTTGGCAAGGCGGACGCGGAAAAGAAATTTTTGGAGTACACCAAGAAAAAGTGGTTCCTGCCCCGTGATTTCTTCGCCCCCGCGCAAGCGGAGAAGATCGCCGGTATCTACTACCCCTTCTGGGTCACCGATGCGGACACCGACAGCCATCTGACTGCCCACGCCACCCGTGTGCGCACCTGGCGTCGCGGCGACACGCAATATACAGAAACCTCCAATTTCCGTATCGAGCGCCAAGGCATGATCCACTTTGAGGACATCGTCTCCTCTGCTATTGACGAGGCGGACAAGGAGATGCTTGAGGGCATTCTTCCCTACCCCTCCGAGTCGATGATCGAGTTCTCCATGCCCTATCTTTCGGGCTTTGTGGCAAAGAAGAGAAACATCGAGCGCGCCCAGCTCACCGACGAGGTGCGCGGTCGAATGAACGATTACGCCGAGACCCTTCTGCGGAACACCATCCACGGCTACACCACCGTCTCGGTGCAAGGCAAGGAGGTTCGCGTTCTCAAAAGCCATTGGGAATACACCCTGATGCCCATCTGGCTTCTGACCTATCTCAAGAACGGAAAGACCTATACCTTTGCCATGAACGGACATACGGGAAAGATATGGGGCAAGCTCCCCGTAAGCCTCCCCAAGCTTGCCATTCTCTTTGGCTCGGTATTTGCGGGACTTACCGCCCTACTTACTGTCATAGGAGGATTTGCATAATGAAAAAACTGCTTTCCCTCCTTGCTGTGCTTCTTTTACTCGCAGCACTCGCCGTGCCTGCTTCGGCGGCGACCTATGCGGATGACCCGATCCTGATGGATCGCGCGGATCTGCTGAGCCCTGAAGAGGAAGTCGCCGTATCTGAGAGCATCTCTCGGTTCATTCGAGAAAAGAACTGTCATTTACTGGTGATCACCGACACAGTCTTCTACAGCTCGAATGCCGACCTTTCCTCCGTTCTGAACCGTCTGCAATCCCGTGATCTGATCATTTTGACCGTCACCGACGTGAGCGGATCGTATTTCTACGATCTTTTCACCTATGAAGGCGCGGACAGAGGACTTTCCGACCTTGAGGTCGACGCCATTCTCGACGCCGACGGTGTGTATTCCAACCTCAAGAGCGGCAAGATATGCGATGGACTTGTGGCATTCGTTGCCGAAACCGGGAAGCATCTTGATCCCATCGTAGACCGCCCCGAAGGCTGGTATACGACCCCCGACAAGGTGCTGACCGCATGTGTCACTGCCCTCATAGGCGCAATCGTCTGTTGCGTCATTGTAGTCGCCCGCTACAAGATGAAGATCAAGCCCACAAACTATCCCCTTGACCGCTTTGCCAAGCTGAGCCTGACCGAGGAAAAGGATATCTTCACCGGCAGCTTTGTCACAAAGCACCGTGTCAGCTCCTCGTCCTCCGGCGGTGGCGGAGGTCGCTCCGGCGGCCATCGCGGCGGAAGATAAAAAAGAAAAGCCATCCCACGAGGGATGGCTTTTTTGATTGCATTAATACTCGGCGTTTCCTACCGTTCTGGGATAAGGAATAACGTCGCGGATGTTGGACACGCCCGTGAGGTACATAATGATACGCTCAAAGCCGAGACCGTAGCCCGCGTGCTTGGTGCCGCCGTAACGGCGATGGTTTACGTACCACCAATAGTCCTCCTCGCGGAGTCCGCACTCCTCCATGCGCGCCAGAAGCACGTCAAGGCGCTCCTCACGCTGGCTTCCGCCGATGATCTCGCCGACGCCGGGAACCAGAAGGTCCATTGCGGCAACCGTCTTGCCGTCGTCGTTGAGGCGCATATAGAAGGACTTGATCTCCTTGGGATAGTCGATAACGAAGACGGGCTTCTTGTAGATCACCTCGGTGAGGTATCTCTCGTGCTCGGTCTGAAGGTCGCAGCCCCAGGAAACGGGATACTGGAACTTGTGACCGCTCTTGATAAGAAGGTCAACTGCCTCGGTGTAGGTCACCTTTTCGTAGTCACTTGCCGCCAGCATATTCAGACGCTCAAGAAGGGTCTTGTCCACGAAGCTGTTGAAGAAGCTCAGCTCCTGAGAGCAGGTATCAAGAACGTGACGGATGATGTGCTTGATCATATCCCACGCCAGCTGCATATTGTCAGCAAGATCGGCAAAGGCGATCTCGGGCTCGATCATCCAGAACTCGGCCGCGTGTCTTGCGGTGTTGGAGTTCTCGGCGCGGAAGGTGGGGCCGAAGGTATAGATGTTACCAAAGGCCATGGCATAGGTCTCGCCCTCAAGCTGACCCGAAACGGTAAGGTTGGTGCTCTTTCCAAAGAAATCGCGGGAGAAGTCAATCTTGCCGTCCTCGGTGCGAGGAGGATTGTCCATATCAAGAGTGGTTACGCGGAACATCTCGCCCGCGCCCTCACAGTCGGAAGCGGTGATAAGAGGGGTGTGCACGTACACGAAGCCTCTCTGATGGAAGAATTCGTGGATCGCGAAGGCAACCTCGCTGCGCACGCGGAAGACCGCGGAGAACAGGTTGGTTCTGGGACGAAGATATGCGATCTCGCGCAGGAATTCTACGCTGTGTCCCTTCTTCTGCAGAGGATAATCGGGGGTGGATGCACCCTCAACCGCAATCTCCTCAGCCTTGATCTCGAAGGGCTGCTTATTTTCGGGGGTCAGCACAAGCTTACCCTTGACAACGATAGCCGCGCCGACGTTCAGCTTTGCGATCTCGGCAAAGTTCTCAACGAACTGACGCTCAAAAACGACCTGAACGCCCTTATGACAGCTACCGTCATTGAGGTCGATAAAGCCGCAATCCTTGCTGGTTCTTACACTTCTCACCCAACCGCCGAGGGTCACCTGGCGATCGGCAAAGGCCTGCATATCCGCATGAAGCCCCTTGATCAGATCTCTTTTCATAATGTATACTCCTTGGGCGCACAGCGCCAATTAAATTGCAGAAAGTCGATATTTCAGTATATCACTTTTTTTGCCGTTTGTAAATGCCTTTTTCAAGAAAAGTTGCGAAAAAGCACGCGCCGCGCCCGATTCCACGGCATATTCGGGCGGACAAGACCATATTTTATCAGAAGGAGGTCTTGATCTTCTCGATGCAACGGCGGCAAACTCTCTTCTCGCCGAGATATACCACGTCCGCGGCGTCACCGCAGAAAATGCACGCGGGCATATACTTCTTGAGAATGATGCTGTCTCCGTCGGTAAAGATCTCCACCGCATCCTTTACGTTGATGTCCATTAGCTTGCGAAGCTCGATGGGAAGGACGATTCTGCCAAGCTCGTCCACCTTGCGTACTACACCGGTCGATTTCATAATAGTTCTCCTTCAGTTCTTTTTCGCGCGTTTTTGCGCTTTTTTGATTTCCATTTACATTATAACATTTCCAAATATTGTATGTCAAGGGGGATTTGTGGAAATTTTTGGATTTTCCTCGCATTTCTCCACCCTTCGCCCCGATTTCCGTCGCCTTTTGTCGAATATGTGATTCAAATTTTGATTTTTCGGTGTCTTCACGGCGAGATTTTAAAGGCTTCTCCAAGATGGAGAAGCTGTCGCGGAACGCGACTGATGAGGGTGCGAAGTCTTATGGAATGCGGAATAGGCGCACACTCATCCGTCGGCTTCGCCGCCACCTTCTCTATCATAGAGAAGGCTTTAAAACACCGA
>JAZLBM010000068.1:0-3042 GCA_045613705.1 Eubacteriales bacterium
TTTATCGGTGGGTTTAATATACGCACAAACCCGTAGGGCGGGGGCTTGCTCCCGCCGTAACAACCGATAAACCGCACATTTTCGGCGGCACCAAGGCACCGCCCTACAAGGTACGGTTCGCGCCATTTTGTTTGTGCGAACTCACCGCTAAACATCAATTTATCAACAACTTCCACCATATAGATCCACATCACAAGGAGGAACCCTATGCAACACGAAAACTGGAACGGATTTAAGAGCGGCGCTTGGCAGAACGAGATCAACGTTCGTGATTTCATTCAGACAAACTACCGCGAATATACAGGCGACCACAGCTTTCTTGCGGACGCCACCCCCCGCACCCGCGCCATGATGGACAAGGTGCAGGCTCTTTTCGCCAAGGAGCGCGCAAACGGCGGTGTTCTTGATATCGACACCGTCACCGTCTCCTCTCTCACAAGCTACGCCCCCGGCTACGTGGACAAAGACAACGAGCTCATCGTGGGTCTTCAGACCGACAGTCCTTTGAAGCGCGGTGTTAACCCCTTCGGCGGCATTCGTATGGCGCGTCAGGCCTGCGAGGCCTACGGCTACAAGCTGTCCGACAAGATCGAGGAGGAGTTCCACTTCCGCACCACCCATAACGACGGCGTATTCCGCGCCTACACCGACGAAATGCGCGCGGCGCGCAAGTGCCACGTCATCACGGGTCTTCCCGACGCCTACGGACGCGGACGCATCATCGGCGACTACCGCCGCGTGGCTCTCTACGGCGTGGATCGTCTCATTGAAGAAAAGAAAAGGGACAAGGCTCGCATCGGCGAGGGCACCTTCGACGCCGAGCAGACCCGCAAGACCGAGGAGCTGTATCAGCAGATCACCTTCCTTGGCTACCTGAAGGAAATGGCGGCCATGTACGGCTACGACATCAGCGAGCCCGCAAAGGATGCCCGCGAGGCCATTCAGTGGACCTATTTTGCCTATCTTGGTGCCATCAAGGAGCAGAACGGCGCCGCAATGTCCCTGGGTCGCGTCAGCACCTTCCTTGACATCTATATTGAGCGTGATATTGAAAACGGAACCCTCACCGAGGAGGGCGCGCAGGAGCTGATGGACGATTTCGTCATCAAGCTTCGCCTGGCGCGTCACCTCCGCACCCCCGAATACAACGAGCTGTTCGGCGGCGATCCTATGTGGATCACCGAAGCGGTAGGCGGCATGGGCGAGGACGGTCGAACCCTTGTGACCCGCAACTGCTTCCGTATGCTCAACACCCTCTATACCCTCGGCCCCTCTCCCGAGCCCAATCTGACCATTCTGTGGTCTACCTCCCTGCCCGCCCCCTTCAAGGCCTTCTGCGCCAAGGTTTCGGCGGACACCGACTCCATCCAGTATGAAAACGACGACGTGATGCGTCCCCTTTACGGCGACGATTACGCCATTGCCTGCTGCGTTTCCGCTATGAAGATCGGCCGCCAGATGCAATTCTTCGGCGCGCGCTGCAACCTTGCCAAGCTGCTGCTCATCGCCATCAACGGCGGCTACGACACCACAAGCGGTATGCACATCGGCCCTCAACTCCCCGTGATGGAGGGCGAGCGCCTCGACTATGGTGCCGTGATGTCCCGCTTTGACGTGTATATCGCATGGCTCAGCAAGCTTTACGTCAACACCATGAACGTCATTCACTATATGCACGACAAGTACGCCTATGAGAAGATCCAGATGGCACTGCACGACACTGACGTAGGGCGCTTTATGGCCTTTGGCATCGCGGGACTTTCGGTGGTTGCCGACTCCCTTTCCGCCATCAAGTTTGCCGACGTGCACCCCAAGAAGGACGAAAACGGCTTCATCGTGGGCTTTGAGACGGAGGGCGACTTCCCCAAATACGGCAACGACGACGACCGCGTGGATCTTATTGCTCGCGATATGACGAGAAAGGTCATCACCGAGCTTCGCAAGACCCCCACCTACCGCGACGCCATCCACACCCTGTCGGTGCTGACCATCACCTCCAACGTTATGTACGGCAAAAACACGGGCGCGACTCCCGACGGACGCGAGGCGGGTGCCGCCTTTGCTCCCGGTGCCAATCCTATGCACAACCGCGAGGAAAACGGCGCGCTGGCCTCCCTTAACTCGGTGGCAAAGCTCCGCTACGAGGACTGCCGCGACGGCATCTCCAACACCTTCTCCATCGCCCCCGAGGCGCTTGGCAGAGGCGAGGAGGACAGAATCCGCAACCTTGTTGCCATCCTTGACGGCTACTTCGCCAAGGGTGCGCACCACATCAACGTCAACGTGCTGAATCGCGAGACGCTGCTGGCGGCCTACGAAAACCCCGAGGCGTATCCCAACCTCACCATCCGCGTGTCGGGCTACGCCGTCAACTTCCACAAGCTGTCCCGCGTGCAGCAACGCGAGGTCATCAGCCGCACCTTCCACGAAACGGTATGATCGGGCGCATTCAGTCGATCCAGAGCCTGGGCACCCTCGACGGCCCCGGCGTGCGCTTCGTGGCGTTTATGGCGGGTTGCCCCCTCAGGTGCAAGTGTTGTCACAACCCCGAGACTATGGACGGCCGCGATTTTGGCGAATACGAGCCCGAAAAGCTTGCCGACACGGCGGCGCGGTTTCTTGAATACTTCGGCGAGCGCGGCGGCGTGACCCTTTCGGGGGGCGAGCCTCTGCTTCAGGCCGAGTTTGCCACGGAATATTTCCGCCTTTGCCACGAGAAAGGCATCAACACCTGCCTTGACACCTCGGGTTGCATTATGAATCCCAAGGTGGACGCGCTTCTCGGCGTGACCGATCGGGTGCTTTTGGACGTGAAATACACAAACGACGCCGATTATCTTGAGAACGTGGGATGCGATATGAAGCCCATTCTCCGCTTCTTGCGGAATCTGGACGCCCTCGGCATTCCCACCACCCTGCGGCAGGTGATCATTCCCACCCTCAACGATAGCGAGGAAAACGTCCGCGCGTTAGCGGAGATCGCCCGCGCCCATGGGTGCGTGGACGGGGTGGAGCTTCTCCCCTTCCGCAAGTATTGCGAGG
>JAZLBM010000069.1:0-12771 GCA_045613705.1 Eubacteriales bacterium
GGTCCAAGCCAACGCATAAGAGAAGCTGTTGGTAACCTCGTCGTTGGGATCCAGCAAGAGATAGCGGTCCAGGATATCTTGACCGGAAGGAAGCTCATTGTCGGTGGTATAGCCGAACAGGTGAGACATTTCCGCGTAACCGCCCGCCTTGATGGCGGCCTCGGCACTTGCGCAAGCGCTCGTCACAAAGGCGGGATCAAAGACGTTGATGGTGTTGTTGAAGGGGAACACGCCCTCGGAGACCTGCGAACGGCCAAGGCTTCTCATATAGGCGCCCACAACGCTGATGCTGACAACGCCGGAGAGTCCGTCCTCCACCGCAAGAAGCTGTGCGGAATCGCCACCGTAGGTGGTGTTGATGCCCATCGTCTGAAGCTCGTCGGTGATGGCCTCGTAGTAGGCCTCTGCCGTGCCGAACTTTTCAAGAGAATACGTCTTATGATTTGCCGAGTCACCAAGGCAAACGGTGTTTACACCAAGAGCAAAGTAGGGGTTGCCCAGAGGATCGATGATGTAGTATCGGCCGTCGATCACCTCGGTGTGGAAGAAGCCGGTGGCCTCGCCCGTAAAGCCGGCGTTGGTGATACCGCCGTAGGCATCATATTCGGTAAGCATCTCAGCGTAGGAGGAATTCATAAAGGTCGTGCCCGTGGATTTTCCGAGTGTCTTCAAGGTACGGGCATAGTGAGCCGTGCTGAATTTACCGGCCTCCACGATACCGGTGGTAGTCCAGACCGAGCCGTTCTTCCACTCAAGGACGGACGAGAAGTCACCCTTTGCCGTGGTGGAGCCGTATCCCGTGGGATTGAAATCCTCGATCTCATAATAGATCACGTTGCCGTCCTCATCCTTGGGATAGACCTTGTCTACGGTCTCATCAAACCATTCGTCCACAAGAGACTTGGCAAAGCCCCAGGGCTCATAGCCCTCGTTGCCCATCTTTTCGAGATTCAGAGCCACGTTATAGTAGGAGCTTGTGATCTCGATCACAGGCTTCTGCTCGCCTTCCTTAGAAATGAGATAGGAAAGCAATGCATCCGATGCACCTACGTTGGTAAAGTAGAAGGAAACGGTAATGCTACCGTCGTCATTCTCAGGCTGGGCAAGAAGATAGTCAAGAATATCCACTACGTAGTAGCCCGATTTGTGAGGAAGCGTTGCCAGCTTCTTGATTTCGGGTGCAAGGGAGTTGCGGTTCTTATAGGTAAGCGTAGACTCCGTCCAGTTCGTGCCCGTGGCGTATACCATCATATCGTAGGGCTTTCTTGCGGCATTGTCTTCGGTGCCCTTACAGTATACGCGAAGCTTTACGGAGGCGGCTGTGGAAAGCGCCTCAACGCTCTTGGCATCCAGTGTAAACTTGAAATACGCCGCACGGTACAAGGAAGTGCTTCCCGTATTGCGCACCTGCAGCTCTGATTTCGTACCGTACTCGGTACTATTTGCTGTGCTACTATACACGTAGGTATCGTCCGACGCCACAACGGAGATCACCGTGTCGTCTATGGCCGCGAGAATGGGACGGCCTGTCGAATCCTTCTCACCGTTGTACACAAGCTTTGTGGCAACACCGTAACGGCGAACGCCGTCATAGCCCTCTACGTAAGGACGAACGGCAAATTCAATATGGGAAAGGGTCGCGTCCACGTCTCGGATGGCCACTACGTGAAGGTAATCGCCGCCCTCAAGCGAATAGCTACCGTTGTCGGCAATAATGCTTCTGTACACCTCATCGGTGGGGATATCCTGAGCACCGCTCTTCACAGCACCGCTCTTATCCTTCCAGAAAGCGAGCACCTCATAGCCCGCACCGGCAAAAGCGTCCGAAACGTCAGCGCCACCGGCAGAAAAAGCAACGTCATCAATAGCCGACAGGAAACGAACGTCAAACTTTCCGTCAATGACGCGGGTCGTCTGATAGCCGTGATAATCCGCCGACGCCTCGCGAGCGAGACTCAGAGAATAGTTACTGTCGGTTTTGACGTACAGATTCTTCATTTTGGCGTTCCAGGTATAGTAACCGTCAAAATAACGAACCGCGCCGGAGATGTGCTTGCTCTCGTCAAAGCGGGTATAGCCGAAGTCAAACGCCTTCTCGTTGTTGATAAACACCTCACAAATACCCTGTTCGGGCACGAAGGCGCAACGAATGTTGTACCAGGTATTGAGGGACAGCTGCGTATCCGTTTTACCGCCGCCGCTCGCATCGGTGTGAAGGTAGCCCTGACTGTCGATTCTCAAGGCATTGTAGGTGGAGCTACCACCCGTGGTACTGTTATAGATCCAGCACAGGAAGGAAAGCGGTCTCTCCTCGGGCGTATACTGTCCATCTCTCAGACCCGTGGGAAAGGCGCTAAAACAGAAGTCTCCCTCCAAGGTAAAGCTACGGTACGAGCTCAAGATCTTATTGTCATCGTATACCGTCAGCGCACCGCTCTTTTTTTCCTTGTTCTGCATGTAAATCGTGCCGTCTTGCTCGGTCTTTTGTTCATATACCGAGGTACTGTACGAGACACGGTAGCCCGCCTCGGTGTCTGTCAAAAGATTCCATTCAAGCTCTGCGGCGGATGCCGTCATTATGCATCCCAGCGCGACTGAGAGAAGGATCGTGATCAGCACGGCAAAAAATGCGGCGCGGCACGTTCTGTTTTTTCTCATCATGATATACCTCCCTCGGAAAATAAAAAATTTCTCTTCCCTTTTACTATATCACTTTTCCGCGCAACCATCAAGATGTTTTTGAAAATTTCAGCAATTTTACCACGATTTTCGCGATAAAAAACGCAAAAGAGGCGCACCTCGAGGGGTGCGCCTTGCATATATGCCGTCAATGCTCGTCGAAGTAGCGAACAAGGCCCATCAGATAGTCGCTGATGAAGCTGATGGAATCGGAAAGGGCGATGTATCTGCCCTCGTATACGGTCAGCATCGTCTTCACCGTTGTGCCGTCCGTATTTTTGACGGTTCCGAGAGTGAAGCTTGCACTTCCGTCCACCGTCTTCAGCACCGTTCCGTCATTGGGATACGGGGTGGAGGGCGACTCTACGTCGTAGCCCATAAAGTAGATGAGCTTTCCTGTAGGATCGTAGGTATAGACGGTGACCGTGGAATTGAAATTGCTGTTATAGATGCCCTTGTTGACGTTATGGTTGGACATCATCGGCTCGCCCTCGTATACCATCTGATACTCGCCCACCTTCGAGGCGGTGAGGATCTTATCGTTGCCGTCCATAAAGGAATTGGCCTTGGCATCCGCGCCGTAAACCACGCTGAGCATAAACAGCTCGGTGCTCGGATCGCTCTTTGAAACGTAGATGCTCTGGTCGTTATCGCGGAAGCGGTACCAAGTCCATCCCACGCAACCGCGGCTCTCCAGCATAGCCAATGCATAGTGCTCGTAATAGTCGGCACGGTCCTGCTGGGTCTGCACGAGAATGCCTGAGCCTGTGGAGTTGGCAAGGCGATAGCCGTTGGCGTCAATAGCGTCCAAGGCCTTTGCGAAGAACTCGGTTACGATAAAGGGCTTGCACGAGTAGCGGTAGAAGTTGGTAATGGTCTCCTTTACGGGGTTCAGACCGCCGTAAAGGTTGGCCGTAATGATATCCAGATAGTAGCCCGCCGCGCGGAGATAGTCCTCGTTGGTGCGGCAGTTGCCGTTGACACGGGAGCCGATGTACATATGGTTGGGGTCGGATGCGGCAATGGCCTCACCGGACACACGGTAGATTCTGCCGTAGAGGAAGCCGAGGAACTCGCTGTTCATCTGCTCTCGCTCGGGAGAATTCAAAAACTCGTCAAGGGTGGGCGCGGGGTTATCCATTCTTCTGGCAAGCCAGCTCCACGCCACCGCGTAGGAGAAGCTGTTGGTGGCTTCGTCCACGGGGTCCAGCGTCAAATAACGCTCCAGAATATCGGTGCCCGAGGGCAGCTCGTTGTCGGTGGTGTAGCCGAGGAGATTGGGCATCTCCGCATATCCGCCCGCCGTGATCTTTTTGGCGGCGTTGGCGTAAGCACTTGTTACAAAGTCGGGATCAAAGGCGTTTACGGTGTTGTTATAGGGGAACACACCCTCGGAGATCTGAGAGCGACCGAGCGTTCCCATATAGGAGCCCATGGTGCTGATGCTGACGACGCAGGACAAGCCGTTTTCCACCGCCAGAAGCCCTGCGGAATCGCCGCCGTAATTGGTATTGATACCCATATCGCGAAGCTCTGCGGAGATCGCCTTATAGTACGCCTCCTCCGTGCCGTATTTGGCAAGAGAGTATTCCTTGTGGTTGTCCGAATCGCCAAGCGTTACGGTATTGACACCCATAGCAAAATAGGGATTGCCGAGGGGGTCGATGATGTAGTATCTTCCGTCGATCATCTCGGTGTGGAAGAAGCCGGTGGCCGTGCCCGTAAAGCCGGCATTGGTAATACCGCCGTAGCTGTCGTACTTAGTAACCGTCTTGGCGTAGGAGGAGTTGATAAAGCTCTCGCCCGTGGACTTACCGAGGGTAAGGATGGTACGGGCAAAGCGTGTCTCGTCAAAGCTATCTGCGCCGCGCACACCCGTGGAGGTCCACATCGTGCCGCCGCGCCACACCAGAAGCGAGGTGAAATCGCCCGTGGCCTTGGTAGCGCCGTAGCCCTCGGGATCGAAATCCTCGATCTCATAGTAGATCAAGTTGCCGTTCTCATCCTTGGGATAGATCTCATCCACAAGCTCGTCAAACCACTCGTTCACGATGGACTCGGCATAGCCCCAGGGCTCATAGCCCACGTTAGCCATCTTTTCCAGATTGAGAATGGTGGTATAGACGGAGGATGTTGCGATCTCAATTACCGGCTTGTAGTCGCCCTCCTTGGAGGTAAGATAGGTGACCAGCGCATCGCTTGCGCCTACGTTCTCAAACATAAAGGAAACGGTAATGCTTCCGTCAGCATTCTTGGGCTGGGCAAGCAGATAGGAAAGGATATCCAGCGTGTAATAGCCCGTTTTATGCGTCAGGGTCGCAAGCTTGGTCTTGGTGGGGGCTAACGTATTGTGGTTTCTGTAGTTCAGCTGGGATTCGGTCCAGCCTGTGCCCGTGGCGTATACCTGCATATCGTAGGCCTTGCGACCGGCATTGCTCTCGGTACCCTTGCTGTATACGCGAAGGTTGGCCGCACCGGCCGTCTCAAGAAGCGCTACCGTCTCTGCGTCAAGGGTAAACTTGAAGTAGGCGGCGCGGTATTGCATGGAAGACGCGGTGCCCGTATTTCTGACCGACAGCTGTGCCGCAGCACCGTTATCGGCATCCTTGGTCTCGGCAGTACCGCCGTTATAGATGTAGGTATCGTCGGAGGCTACCACCTCGATGGTGGCACCGTCAGCCGACGAGAAGACGGGATAGCCCTGTGCATCCTTCTGTCCCGAATAGGAGACCTTGGTGGCAAGACCGTAACGGCGGATGCCGTCATCCTCCTCTACGTAGGGGCGAACCACAAGCTCGATGCTTCCTCTTCTCGGGGTCTCGGGAAGCTCCGAAACGGTAAGCGCCGCCACGTAATTGCAGGAGAACGCGTCCTTGGCGTCATAGGTGTTGCCACCACCGCGAACGGACGTGTAGACCACGTCGGTCTTGGCAGAAAGCTGACGCGCCACGGGATCGCCGTTCACGTCGCGCTCAAGAAGATAGATCTCGTAGCCCACGCTCTTATGATCCACGTCCGCAAGACCGAAGATCATACGCGCCGAGAAGCTTCCGTTTTCGGGACGGGCGGTCTGATAGCCAAGATAGTCTGCCGACGACTCGCGGATCAGCGCAAGGCTGTAGTTGCTGTCGGTCTTGACGTACAGATTCTTCATTTTGGCGCTCCAGTTATAGTAGCCGTCAAAGTAGCGGACCGAGCCGGATACGACGGACTTGGCATTGAAGCGCGCGTGGTTGAAGTCGAAGGCCTTTTCGCCGTTGATGAAGACCTCGCAAATGCCCTTGGCAGGCACAAAGGCACAACGGATGTTGTACCAGGTATTCAGCGAAAGCTGCGTATCGGTGATATCCTCGCTGTTGGGACCGGTGTAGAGGTAACCGCGACCGTCAATGCGCAGGGCGTTGAAGATCTTGGCCGCCCCCGTATTGATATCATTAAAGATCCAGCAAAGGAAGGAAAGCGGCTTCTCCTCGGGGGTATACATCTCGTCGCGCAGACCCGTGGGGAAGGCTTCAAAATAGAAGTCGCCCTCCAGCGTAAAGCCGCGGTAGGTGCCGAGGATATTGTTGTCGTCGTAGATATACAGCGCACCGCTCTTATCGCCGACGTTTTCCATATAGACTGTGCCGTCCGCCTCCGTCTTGCGCTCGTAGGAGTCGTGCCGGTCCTCCACGCGGTAGCCCGCCTCGGTGTCGGTCAGAAGGTTCCACGACACGTCATCAGCCGATGCGGTTGTTGCGATACCGATACACGTGGCCGCAAGAAGCATCACGGTCAGCATCCAAAAGGCAACTTTTTTCATTGTTCTTGCAAATTTCATAAACGTTCCTTTCTGCATTTCGGGGGTTTATATCTCAACGACGGCTTTCGTCTTTCTTGCCTGCTCTGCGCGGAAGACGGTTCGGTGGCTGATCACCGAATCCTCAAGAGTCGCACAGGACACGGAGGGCTCGCAACCGTTCAGATAGTCCACAAAGTCGTGGGACAGCTTTTTGTCGCCGCCGCCGTGACCGCCCGTGGCACCGATCTTGTCGCCCTGCTCATTGAGGTCGTACAGCGTTTCGGAATAGCCGGATTTGGTATTGGGATCCATTTTTCTGATAACGTATCTGGAATCCTCAAAGACTCCCTTGATCTCACCGTGAGTACCCACGATGTGAATATTTCGCTCGGACTTTGCGCTACCGCCGATCATACTGAAGGAGCCGGTAGCACCGTTTGCAAAATTCACGATGACCGTCTGATGATCCACGTTTCCGTCACGCTCGAAATCCCATACACAGTTGCCGTAAGGATTGTCGGTGGCAAGGGAGCTTGCCTTCACCTCGTCGGTCAGCTTGCCCTGTCCCTCAAGGCATTTCCATACGTAATGCGTCCATCTGGGCGCGGCGAGGTAATTGGATTTTGCGGAGAAGTGGCAGGTATCCTCAAAGGGGCAATCGGCCATACAGCGCGTGCCCGCGCCTTCGGGCTTTCTGTCCTTGCCGAACTGGAAGTCCGAGCCAAAGCTTGAAACCGCCACGGGGTAGGTCTCCTTCATCATCCAGAGCATAATGTCCATATCGTGGCAGGATTTTGCCAAAAGCATCGGTGCAAAGCAAAGCTTTTCCGAGCGCCATTTGCCTCTTACGTAGGACACCGCCATATGGTGATAATTCACGTGCTCGTTGATCTCAATGGAGATGATCCTGCCGATCTCGCCCGCGATCACGTGGTGCTTGATCGCGCTGTAGAAATCGGTATAGCGCAGAACGTGACCGATCACTACCTTGCTCTTGTTGGCTCTCGCCACCGCAAGGAGGCGTTCCATTTCCTCCTCGTTGACCGCGAAGGGCTTCTCAAGCAGCAGGTCATAGCCCTTTTCAAGAACGGGGATGGATGTCTCCACGTGCAGATGATCCATGGTGCCGTTGATAACGGCGTCTGCAAACTTATCGCGCTTGACAAATTCGTATACGTCCTCGAAGCAATCCTCGTGGGGGACGTCATACTTGCTTCGCATCAGCTCCCGTCTTACGGGATCGGGATCTACGATGCCCACGACCTTCATCTTTTCGGGAAATTTGAAGGATATGGATGCGTATATATCTGCTCTGCTTCCCGCACCTACCAAAACGACTCGAATCTGCTTGCTCATAAAAAAATCCTCCCGGGACTTGACATTTTATCCACCTTATTGTATCATATATACGATTTCCATAATAGTACAATCCTGCTTTTATTTAGGATAAAGGAGAACCCAATGAGCCCCACCTACGAAGCGTTACCCAAGGATCCCGCCCCCATCCGCGTCCAAAAATTTGTGGATCACATCTCCAACCATCGCATTCACTGGCACGAGAATATCGAGATTCTGTATTTTATCAAGGGTGAGAACACCATCTCCTTTAATTTGCAGCCGTGCCACGTAAAAGAAGGCGATATCGTATTTTTTAACGGAAAAGAGCTTCACACGGGCACCATAGACAGACGCAATACCATATATTACTGCATCCACGTCAACAGCAATTTCTTTCACAATCTGGTCGGCACGGAGTACGTCGTTTTCAATACGATCATTCGGGATCCCCGCTGCAGCGCGCTTTTGGAAAGCGCCATCGAGCAAGCACAAAACAGCGATTTTGAAAGTCTCATTGCCGTCAGAAAAACCATGTATGAATTCTTCGCGATCCTTGCCAAGGACCACGTAAGCTCGATCCTGAGCGAGAGCGATTACAAGAGACAGTTCAAGCGCCTTGACACCTTCAACGCGGTGCTGGAGTATCTGGATCGAAATTTCAACGAGGACGTAAGCGTGCAGCTGCTGGCAGACCACTTCTTTATCAGCCCCTCCTACTTTGCTCATCTTTTCAAAAGCAAGACGGGACAAAGCGTGATCGAATACGTGAACGGGGTCCGCATTGCCCACGCCAAATCCTTTTTGGAAAAGGGGGATCTTGCCATCGGCGAAATCGCCGGGCGCGTGGGATTTGGCGACATCAATTATTTCAGCCGAAAATTCAAGGCGCTTGTGGGTATGACGCCAAGAGAATATCAAAAAAGCTGTTGGGCAAATAAACAGTCGTGACCCGTGACGCAACATAAAAAGGACGAAGCCTTCACACTTCGTCCTTTTCTTATTATCGGGTCTGCAGAAGACCGGTCTTCAAATGGGCGGGATCTGCGTATTTTGCACCGTCGGGGAAGTTAAAGAGGCGCTTGTCACGGGCGCTGACGGCGTCAAAGATCTTAGCCATATCGTTCAGATGAGGCTGGGACATATTGATGCCGTACATATTTTCGAGCTCGCAAAGAGAACCGACAAAATGGTCTCCCTTGCCGCAGAAATGCAGACATCCGCCACCGAAATGATCGAAAAGCTCCTTATCGTACGGCTTGCTGAACGCGTCGTAAAAATCGCAGGAAAGATTCATCGCACTGTCAAGACGGATCAGAATACCGCCGCGGAAAAAGATGCCCCAATGTACCGAAAGCTCTTCGCGAATGGGAACGATGGAAAACCACTTATCCATAAATGCCCGATAGGTATCGGTGACGGTGCGCAAGGCCGCGTGAACGAAATCGGGATCGTCGTACATCTCGTAGAACATTTCCCCACCCCACAGAAGCTCGGCAATGTCAAGGGGACCTTGGGTGTCGGGGTGATAAACGCTTACGTATTTTTTGATCTTGGGATAGCTCTCAAAGATCTCCATACATTTTTCACCAAAGGAAAGTACCTTATCGCCAAGGCCGCCGCGAAGATCGGGAATACCCTTTTCCAGCATCTCACGAACCCTGTCGCTGTCGTTCCACGACCGTGTCGTGGGAAGCGTATTGGTGCTTCTTGGCATCTCAAACAGCTCGGCGCCAAAGAGGGTGGTCATAATACCCGTGCCGTAGTTGGCGCGAATGCCAAGGGCGTCGGTGCCGCGCCACAGCTTGTGGCTGACCCCCACAAGCTCCGAGCAAAGCATCAGCTCAAAATCGTGCAACGCGTCGTTGATGTGAATGGATCTCAGCTCCACACCGGGCGCCGTGGTCTTTTTTCGCTTGGGCGTAAAAAGAAGCCCCTCGCATTTTCCGTACCAGAATTCCTTCCACTGCGCGTAATAATCGTCCTCCACCTCGGGGTCGATCCTGCTTTCAATGTCATTCAACAGCGCGACGGTATATTCCGATAATTTCATACGTTGCCTCCGATTCCAAGAATATCGATGCGCATATATCTGCTTTGCGGAAGATATATGTCATCGCAGGGCGAATTGGAAAAACTGCCGCAGGCGGCTTCCCTTCTTCGGCTTCATTGTATCACACATATTGCCCACATAATAGCACTATTCTGCTTTTATTTAGGAAATATAAGAATAGCGGACGTCGCCCGTCATACAAAAAAGAGGACGGAGCTATGTCCGTCCTCTTGAATAGGATCATCTCATTTTTCCGTGGTTGTCGACGAAGCGACGGAGGTAGCGACCTATAAAGTGGGTGTAATCCTCCATCATCTCCCCCGCAAAAAGGTAAGACAACTCAAAATTGTACACGCCTTGATAGCCGACCTCGTCAAGGGCATCGAACACGGCGGGCCACTTGATATTGCCCATACCGGGAAGCAGATGGTCATCCCAATGACCGCTGTTATCGTGCAGATGCAGGATGCTGATATCCTTACCGAAGAAACGGATCATTTCCTCGGGGGGCGGCACCCAAAAGCTTTCCGCCTCGTGGATGTGTCCCGTGTCGATACAGATCGTCTTGCGCTCGGTCGCCAAGCGGTCGTACTGACGCTTGAATTCCACGGGATCGCCGAAGAATTCGCGAATACGGTCGCCTCGGACCTGCGACGCGCCAAAGCTCTCCATCGCAATGTTGACCCCGTATTGCTCGGCAAAGGGAATCAGAACGTCATACATCTCGCCGCTTACGCGGTGCATCACCGACGGAGGCTGCTTGCCAAGGGTGGTGTTGTTGATGAAATGAATGACACAGGAGGGGGCGCCGAGGATGGACGTTGCCCTCAGATCCAACTGATTCAGCTGATCGATCTTGCGGTTATACTCCGCATCGTCCAGACGGTACGTCACGCATCTGCCGTGGGTTTGTGAGATCTCAAGTCCAAGGTCTTCCGCCTTCTTACGGATCTCCTCGAAGTGGGATACGAAGGCATCCTCCGAGCCGCCGTAAACGGCGTCTCCCAGACGGTAGCTCTCCAGGTTGAAATCCACCGCGTCAAATCCGCTTTCCTTGCATATAGCAAACGCGCGGTCGACGCCGTACATTTTCACAAGCGTCTGGCAGCTGAGTCCGATCCGTTTGGCATTCTCTCTCTGCGGCTTCATAGGATCTCTTACTTGATAAGGGTAAGGCTAGCTGCTGCGATGGACTGACCAACGCGGCGGCTGCTCTCATCGGGAAGGTGAATGGTGATCTTCTTTGCAAGCTCGGGGAACTCCTCGGCAAGAACCTTCCCAGCGTTCTTGTGAAGGATGCTTCCGCCCTCACCGGAGGATACGCGTCCCATAAGAAGAACGTGCTTGATATCATAGAAGAGTGCGTAGTAAGCAACGGCATAGCCGAAGTATACGCCGATGGTCTCGTAGATCTTGACCGCGCGCTCGTCGCCCTTGGCCATAAGACCCTGAACCACCTTCAGCTTCTCTGCGGGAGATGCGCTCTCGTCAAGCTCGATGCCTGCGGCAGGAGCAAGCTTAATAACGGAATCCTGGGAGAAGTACTTAACGCCACAGCCGTAGTCGCCCGACCACTCGTCAACCATAGCGTCCTTGTTGTAGTCAGCGGGAACGAAGGCAAGCTCGTTGAGCCAGCCGGTGATGTTACCGTTGCCGTCAACGTATCCGCCTGCCTCACTGGTACCCATAGCAACGCCAAGAACGTTGTTGTCGCCAAGATCCATAGCGCCTGCAAGTGCGGTTACGTCACCGTCGTTTGCAACCTCGATCGGAACGTCACCAAGCTCCTTGGCAATGTCGGTGTAGATGTTCTTTACAACCTTCTCAAATGCCTCGGGGTTCTCGTTCTTTACCTTGAGGAAGAGAGAGGAGGTCATGATGCGGTTGCCGATAACAACACCCGCGGTGGAAACGCCGATACCGTCAACGCGAGGCATCTTGGAGGCCGCCGTCTTCATAGCGTCCATAATGCCCTCGTAGTGATACTGGGGATCGTTCTGAAGCTTGGGGAACCAAACGACCTCTTCGGAGTAGGTAGCCTCGCCCTCAACAACGGAGCTCACCTTACGGTCGCTTCCGCCTGCATCGACGCCGATACGGCATCCGTCAAGGTGACGGCCTACGGGAGCGGCAGACTCCTTCGTTACGGGAGCCTCCTCAAAGGGAACGTGGATCACCTCAAAGGGTGCCTCATATACGCCGGACATGAAGTCACGGTCGAAATCGCGGTAGCCGCCAACGGAGTAATCTGCCTTGATCTTGTCGGCAATTACCTTGGAGCCTGCGATAATGATCTTGTAGCCGCCACGGGTCCAAAGAAGGGTCTTTACGATTCTCTCCACGAACTCGTGGTTCTCCTCGTCGTGACCGGTGCCATCCTTGAACACCTCAAGGGTGTAGACGGAGGTAAGGCCGTCGTTTCTTTCAAGACCGATGGTGAGAGGCTGTCCGCCCTCTGCCTTTACCTTTGCTTCGAAATCGCGGTATACGACCGCCATGGGCATAAAGCCGGGATCGAGGGGGGCATTCATCTTAAGCTGCATAAATGGTTCTTCCTTTCTTGATGGTTGTTACGATATTGATATTTTCGTCGGTGATAATGATATCGGCATCCTTACCTGCCGCAAGCGATCCGATGCGATCGTCGCAATGGATGGCGGATGCAGGATTGAGGGAAGCCATCTTGAAGACCTCGTTTACGGAAAGCGAGGTGTGATCCAGCACGTTCTTAACCGCGTTGTTCAGCTTCAGAACGCTACCGGCAATGGTTCCGTCGGCAAGACGGCACTCAATGCCCTTCAGGAAAATGGGCTGACCGCCAAGGGTGTACTCGCCGTCGGGCATACCGCCGCCACGGGTACAGTCGGTGATCAGAACCATCTTATCGCCCTTGACCTTGGATACGATGGAATACAGACCGGGA
>JAZLBM010000070.1:0-2894 GCA_045613705.1 Eubacteriales bacterium
GTAACAGTCACCATGCCGTACTGCTTCTTCTCCACGGGCTTTGCGGGAGCTTCGGTCTTCTTGGACTCCTCCACCTCCGAGTGCTGAACCGACATATTCTCGATCTTGACGGTCAAAAACTCACCGAAGGTGCGGCAGTGTGCCAGAACCTTTTCGGGGGTGAGGGTGTGAACGTGAAGCTTTACGATGGAATCGGTCTTGAAGGCAACGACGGAGTCGCCGATCTCGGCAAGAAATGCCTTGAGAGGCTCTACGTCGAAGGCCTCAACATCGGTCTTGCTGTTCTGCAGACGGATAAGAAGCTCGGTGCAGTAGCCGTAGGTCATAACGCTGTCGGGACCGAATACGTCAAGGTCAATGGCGGGGGCCGCCTCCTGCTTCTTTTCGGGAATGACGGTGGACTCCACCTTCTCGCCGTTGAGAACGCGGTTGAAGCCGTCCATAATATACAGAAGTCCTGCTCCACCGCTATCCACCACGCCTGCGTCCTTGAGAACGGTAAGGATCTCGGGGGTGCGGGCAAGGGAAGCCTGCATCTCCTTGACAAGGTCGGCAAAGAGACTGCGGATGGTGCTCTCGGGGGTAACGCGGGCAACGGTGTATTCCACCGCCTCGCGGGCAACCGTAAGGATGGTGCCCTCTGTGGGGGTCATAACCGAGGCGTACGCCTGCTTGACACCAAGCTCCAGCGCGTGACCGAGGGTCATAGCGTCTGCCTTTTCCGAGGCCTCAAAGCCCTTGGCAACGCCTGCGAAGAACTGGGAAAGGATAACGCCCGAGTTGCCGCGCGCGCCAAGAAGCATACCGCGGGACAGGGTCTTCATCACCTCGGCAAGGTCGCTTGAGGTGGTGTTTTCGAGAGCCGCGATGCCGCTCTCGATGGTCATACGCATATTATCGCCCGTGTCGCCGTCGGGGACGGGGAAGACGTTGAGCTTATTGACCTCGTCGGAGTTGGAGCGAAGCTGCGCGGCGCCGCCCTGTGCCATCTTGGCAAGCAGAGCGCCGTCAAGGAACTTGGCATCCTGTCCGGCTTCGGTCTTCTCGGACGAAAGAATTGTTTCGTTAGTCATAATCGTAATCCTTATTCGTAGATTTTATCTTGCCTTGCCCAGGAAGAAGAGGGCAAGAACACCGGGACCTGCGTGTGCACCGATAACGGGACCTACGTCGGTGATGATCTCAGTCTCTACGCCGTGGCGGCTCTTGAGGGTGGCGGCAAGGTCCTCCGCGTCCTTCAGACAGTCGCCGTGAGAGATGAACACGGGGCCTGCCGCAGGATCGATCGCGGTTTCGGTATAGCGGTCAGCCATTTCCTTGAGGGACATTTTTCTGCCGCGGATCTTGGTCACGGGGGTCAGATGTCCTTCGTCGTCCACGTGAAGCACGGGCTTGATGCCCAGCATATTGCCCACGAAGGCGGCGGTGGGACTTACGCGTCCGCCACGCTTGAGGTAGACAAGATCGTCCACGGTGAACCAGTGGGAAAGATTCAACTTGATGGATTCAATATAGTCGGCGGCTTCCGCGAGGGTCGCGCCTTCCTTCTGCTTCTTTGCGGCAAGATACACGAGCATACCCTCTCCTGCGGAGGCGGCAAGGGTATCGATCACGCGGATGGTGCGGTCGGGATAGGTTTCTGCCAGCTGAAGGGCGGCAAGACGCGCCGAGTTGAAGGTGGTGCTAAGACCCGAGGAGAAGCCAAGATACAGAACGTCGCGTCCTTCCCTCAAGGTCGCCACAAAGGCCTCGGCGAAGGTATCTACGTTGACGGCGGCGGTCTTTGCCACGCCACCCTCTCTCATTTTCTGATAAAAGGCGGATGCCGGCATTTCGTTGTTGGAATATTCCTGCTCCGAGCCGTCGAAGCGGAAGGTAAGCTCTTTGAATTTCACGCCCCACTCGGCAAGAAGAGCGGCGCTGATGTCACAGCCGGAGTCGGTAAAGATCTGATAAGTACTCATAATGTTACAACCTCCTTTGGAAGATAATGGGATCATAGGGGAGGTACTCGCGGCAGCCTTTGCCACAAGACCGACACCTCTCCATTCTATAATCACAGTAATTATACCACTCTATGCCGCAAAAGTCAATATTTTCACCGATATTTGCCCTTCCCAAGACCCCGTGGCGCGCTTTTTGACGCTTTTTGTCGGGGGAGTTGATTTTTTCGGGAAAATATGGTATACTGATGAGGAAGTAAACAAACGGAGAAATTCATGATAGCATTGACAGATTTGACAAGAAAAAACCGCATCTGCGGAAATACGTATGACGAGGAGCGCGCCCTCTATCATCTGTGCGACACCGAGGTGGCGGACTGCACCTTCGCAGGTCCCGCCGACGGCGAATCGGCCTTCAAGGAGGCCCGTGACGTGACGGTGAGCGGTTGCCGCTTCTCCCTCCGCTATCCTTTTTGGCATACCAAGCGCTTTTTGATCCGCGACTGCCGACTTGACGACCTGACCCGTGCCCCCCTTTGGTACGCGGAGGAGGGTGAGCTTCGGGACTGTGAGATCGAGGGCGTCAAGTGCTTCCGCGAGTGCCGAGGCGTGACCTTCCGCGGTTGCCGCGTCGTGTCCCCCGAGTTCGGTTGGCGATGCGACGATTTCGTGCTGGACGACTGCGATATCACCTCGGAATATTTCCTGTTTGGAAGCCGCCGTGGCGCCATCCGCGATCTTCGTCTTGGCGGAAAATATTCCTTCCAGTACACCGAGGATCTTACGGTGGAGGATTGCGAGCTGAATACCAAGGACGCCTTTTGGCACGCCAAGAACGTGACGGTGCGCAACTGCCTTGTGAAGGGCGAATATCTCGGTTGGTACTCCGAGGGTCTGACCCTTGAGAATTGCCATATCGTAGGCACCCAGCCCCTTTGCTATTGCCGCGAT
>JAZLBM010000071.1:0-3987 GCA_045613705.1 Eubacteriales bacterium
TATCATAGGGAAGGCTTTCGACGCGAGTGCTAACACACCTATAAATCAAAATTTGAAGGATAAATTGATGTTTATAGGTGTGTTCGTCGGCACATTTAAAGCCTCCCTCCGAGAGGGAGGTGGCACACGGAGTGTGACGGAAGGAGCCTGCGAGATGAGCGATTAGCACTCGTCATATCAAGGCGCAAAAGATTTTGTTGCGCAGGCTCCTCCACCCGCTTCGCGGGAGCCCCCTCCCGGAGGGAGCCTTACAGAGCAACTGCAAACACACCGACAAACATCAATTTATCTTCTTCTCACTCAAACAAAAGCACCGCGTCGTAGATGGGGGCTTTGGTTGAGAGCAGGCAGACCTCCACGCCGCCGTGGGCGGCTTCGAGGGCTTCGGACATGGCTTCCGCCTCGTCCTCGGTCACGTCGCGACCGTAAAAGAGGGTGATGACGTCGCAATCGCGGGCGGTCAGCACCGCATCTGCCGCCGCCAGCACCGCGCCCAAGCGGGAGGGACGGGTCAGGAGAATATCCTTGTCGGCCATAGCGAAAAACTCGCCTTCGGCAACGGCGCGGTCGCCAAACCTCACGCTTCGGTCAGCGCGCACCACCGACACCTCGGTAAGGTTGGCAAGCACACTATCCACCGTGTCCGACACGGCGTCAAGAGATTCCTCGTTGAAATCTAGCACCGAAAGGGCGGCGTAACAGCCCGCAAAGGAGGGGCAATTCAGTACCTTGACCTGTCCTTCCTCGTACATTTCGCCTGCGTGTGTGGCGGCGAGAATCGAGTTTGCGCTTCCCGGAAAGACGGCGACGCGCTCGGCGCCCGTCAAGCGGAAGGCCTCAAGAAACTCCATGGAGGAGGGGGCATCCTCGCCGAGAATGACCACGTCAGCGCCCATTTCGGCAAGCAGTGCCTGGGTATGAGCATTGGGCGCAACCGCAACCACGGCAAAGGCACCCGACTCTTCGCGGTCGGCACGAAGGAGCTTTTTCTGCTCCTCGGTGTGCTGAACCGACATATTTTCGATCTTGAGAGAGAGAAATTCACCAAAATTGTGGCAGAAGGTCAGTGCCTTCTCGGGGGTGGGGGTGTGCACGTGCACCTTGACCTTGTCGCCCTCCAAAGAGGAGACCACCGAGTCGCCGATGCTCTCAAGCCCGCGGGCGAAGGCGGCGTAGTCAAAGTCGTCTACCGTCAGCTGGATCAGCACCTCGGTGCAATATCCAAGGGAAAAATCACTGTTCTTGTGGAAGCGGGAATAGTCGGTGGGGGCAGGAGCCTCTGCCTCGACCTCGATCACGTCCTCGGGCTCGTCGCCCCGGAGGTAGCGCTGAACGCCCTCAAAGAAATACACGATGCCCGATCCGCCGCTGTCCACCACGCCTGCTTTTTGCAGGATGGGCAGGAGATTGGGGGTGTTGTCAAGGGAGATCCTGGCCTCGCGAAGGAAGGTGTCGATGACGGCGTCGATGGAATGAAAGTCGGCCGCGCGCGCCCGAACGGCGTCTGTCGCGTCTCGAAGCACCGTGAGAATGGTGCCCTCCACCGGCTTTGCCACGGCGGCGTAGGCGTAGTCGCAGCCCCGATCCAGCGCCTCGATAAAGGCGGCGCAGTCGGCGTCGCGGAGGTTGGAAAGTCCGTCGGAAATGCCGCGGAAAAACTGGGACACGATAACGCCCGAGTTGCCGCGCGCACCGAACACGGTGGCAAGGGCAAATTCGTGGGCGGCACGCGCCACCGTCTCCGTGCCCTCGTGAATGGCGTGGAGACCGTTTTTCATAGTCAGCACCATATTGGTTCCCGTGTCGCCGTCGGGTACGGGAAACACGTTGAGGTCATTGACGACCGAGGCGTGCTTGGCAAGGTTGTGAACGCCGTGCCGAAGCATTTCTGTGAATTGGGAGCCTGTGAGTTTATGTATCATAACGTCCTTACTACCCGCGCGGCTTACTGACAAGCCTCAAGCGCAAGGTTCATATTCTCTTTTTCTGCTTCTCCGTCGGAGGAGAGGGGCGCGCCGAGGAAGTAGGCGCAGACCATACCGGGGCCGATGTTACTGCCGGAGGCGCTATACACGTCGCTGACGAAAACGGCACGGGGGTGGAGGCGCTCCTCAATGAGGGCGCGGAGCTGCTCGGCGTATGCCTCGCGGTTACTGTGGGTGATGAGCACGTACTGATCCTCAATATTTTCCGCCGCGCGCTCGATATAGGCGGTGGTGACGGCCAGCGCCTTCTTCATGCCCTTGGCCTTGGCGAGCACCGTGACGTAGCCGTCGGCGTTGCAGTCGCCCATAGGCTTGACACCGGCAAAGCTGCCGAGAATGGCCTTGCCCGTGGAGATGCGTCCGCGACGCGCCACGAACATAAGGTCGTCAATGGGGCCCATCTGATGCACGCGCCGGCGCATACCCTCGATGGTCTCGATGATCTCGTCCATACTCTTGCCCTCCGCTTGCATCTCGTGGGCGTAGAGCACCTGAAGTCCAAAGCCGCCCGACAACCGCTCGGAGTCAAGGGCGTAGATCTTGCGCTCGGGGAACTCCGCGGCAACGCGATCTGCGGCGTGCTTGGCGGAGGCGTGGGTGGTGCTGAGTCCTCCTGAGAGGGACATGCTCAGTACGTCGTAGCCCTCCTCGGCATAGCGGCGGAAGGTCTCGTAGTACTCCTCGGGGCTTGCGGGGGCGGTGGTGATCTTCATCTTGCGGTCGGAGAGATCGCGGTAGAAGGACTCGCGGGTCACGTTCTCCCAGTCAAGGGTGGTGCGGAAATCGCGTCCGTCGCTGAAATGTACGTATCCGGGGATGTAGTCCTTGACGCCGAAGCGTTCACGAAGCGCCTCGGAGAGGTCGCAGGTCACGTCGGCCAGTATAATAAATTTGCTCATTGCTTCGTCCTTACCTCGTGCGCTCGCCAAAATTTGGGTCGCGCGCGTATTATATATAATTATTCAAAGTAATTATACCAAAAGAACGGGGGATTTGTCAATATATGTCGCGTGGGAATCTGTGTGAGATTTGCCATTTTTTGCGTCCTCCGTTGACAGAAGGGCGCGGCTTTGGTACAATAGAGGAAAATGAGAGAAGGGAAGTGAGCGCGTGCGCCTTGTGCCTGTGTCGGACGCCGAATTCGACGGCGTTTTTGACGAGATGGAGAACAATTTCATAAAAGAGGAGCGGCGTGACCGCGAGGCGGCAAGAGTCCTTCTTGGAGAGCCGAGGTATACCTTTTTTCACGTGGAGGACGAGGGCGAGCGCGTGGGCTTTGTCACCCTTTGGCGGCTTGAGAGCACCACCTTTGTGGAGCATTTCGTCACCTATGAAGGGTACCGCAACCGCGGCGTGGGGCGGCGCGTGCTGGCGCTTCTTGCGGACACCTACGGCAGTCTCGTCCTTGAGGCGGAGCACCCCGAGACCGAGATGGCGGCGCGCCGCCTTGGGTTCTACGGGCGTTGCGGCTTTCACAGAAACGACCTGCCCTATATCCAGCCGCCCTACCGCGACGGCGGCGACGGCGTGCCCCTGATCCTGCTTTCCTATCCAACACCCCTCGCCGACCCCCACAACACCGCCCGCGAGATCTATAAAACCGTCTACGGACGGACGTACGAAGGGTGAGCAAGGGATTTCAAATTTTGATTTATAGGTGTGTTAGCACTCGCGTCGAAAGCCTTCCCTATGATAGGGAAGGTGTCGCGGAACGCGACGGATGAGTGTGCGCCAATTGTAGTAATGATAAGGCTTCGCACCCTCATCAGGCGCTTCGCGCCAGCTTCCCCATCTTGGGGAAGCCTTTGGTTCGGCGTGTTCATACTGCGCCGATAAACGTCAATTTATTCTTCAAATTTTGATTTATCGGTATGTTTGGTTTGCGCACAAACCCGTAGGGCGGGGGCTTGCTCCCGCCGTAACAACCGATAAACCGCACGTTTTCGGCGGCACCAAGGCACCGCCCTACAAGGTACGGTTCGCGCCATTTTGTTTGTGCGAA
>JAZLBM010000072.1:0-3476 GCA_045613705.1 Eubacteriales bacterium
CCGCCGAGGCGCGCAAGAAGGAGACCCGCCTGCGCAGGTTGAAGGAAGAATGCGAGCAGGTAGAGAACCGCATCGGCGAGATCGACGAGGAGCTCTTCGGCTCTGCCGCCACCGATTATATGCGGGCCGCCGAGCTTGAGAGCGAGAAAAACGCCCTTGAGGAGCGTCTGCTTGAGATCTACGAGGAGCTTGAGGGCTAAGCGCTTGCTCATTTGATGAAAATATGCTATACTGACAATACTACACGTAAAGGATATACGATGACGAAACGATTGATGAAACACATAATCCGACGGGGGGCGGCATTGCTTCTGGCGTGTCTTCTTCTGACGTCGGCGACGGCTTGCGGTCTCTTTGACGAGTCCGAGACCGAAGCGGAGACCGAGATCCCCGTGATCGAGGTAAAGGAGCCGCCTGTTGCGGGTCTGGACACCGCCTATGCCATCGGCAGTGGCGAGATCAACTCGGATTACGCCCTTCTTTGCCGTCTTGACGGACTTGAAGCGGTGGCGGGGCTTCGCGCCGAGGAAAAAATGTATCCCGCATCCCTGACTAAGCTGATGACCTTCATCGTGGCTTACGAGAAGGCGGCCGATCATTCCGCCTTGATCCAGATCACCAAGGAGCTGAAAAATCAGTACCGCGAGGGCTCTCGCATTGGCATTGACGTGGGCGACTTCCTTACGGTGGAGCAGATGCTATACGCCCTGCTTCTGGAATCGGATACCGACGCGGCGCTGGGACTTGCCATACACGTGGCGGGCAGTGAAGCGGCCTTTGTGGAGCTGATGAACGAGAAGGCAGAGGAGATGGGGCTTTCCCATACCCACTTTGCCAACGTCACGGGTCTGCACGACGCCGCACACTATTCCACGGCGGCAGAGATGGCGGCCATTCTCGCTTATGCGGTGGAGATCCCCTTGGGGCGCACCATTATGACGACCGAGCGTTACGTCACCTATTTGAAATACTATAAGAACGACGTGCTGACCGATTACCGTATGACCTTCAAGAACACCACCCTGGTGGGTCGCTTTGCCGACAACGGGGTTTCCACCTCACTTTCGGACGGCACCAAGATCCTTGGCGGAAAAACGGGATATACCGACGAAGCCGATTACTGTCTTGCCTCCCTTGCGGTCACGGCAGACGGATGTGAATATATTCTCATTACGGGACACGCGTCCTCAAGTGAGAACAGTGCCCGTGACGCCGTCAAGCTGTACGGCGCATACGCGGGAGAATAAACGGAAAGGAGCGACCGTATGGTAAGGACAGAAACCACATTTACCACCAGCAGTAAGTCTTTGCAAAAGATGTACGACGGCGCGCGTGACGTGCTTCTGACGTCGCTCAAGCCCTTTGGTACAAGAAGGGTGCTCACCACAAGCACAGACGTCTCGTCTACCACCCTGCATTCCGAGGTGATGGGTGCCGCGACCCTGTCCCGCTACGATCTTGAGGCCGCCTTCGACACTGTCCGCGCCTTTTTGGCAACGGTTCGGGAGGACGGACGTCTGCCCAGCGCCATCTCCTGCCGCGACGGCGCGATCTTCCCCCGATACGATGCGCTGACGGGACTTTCCTTTGCCGAGGAGGCTCTGGGTCTTTATTATCTGACTCGAAAAAAGGATCACGAATATCTGGAGCTTCTTTTGTCGTGCCTCCTGGGCTTTGACGCCTATCTGTGGGTGCGCCACGATCTGAACTTCAACAACTGTCTTGAGATCTTCAGCGAGAAGGAGGCCGAGGAGGGCGCAGGAAGCTCTCGCTATGCCACCTTTTCCGTCGAGCATCACGGCGAGCCCCGTGAGGTGTCTCCGTTCCCCGTGGAGTCCTTTGAGCTGATGGCGTGCGACGTTTCGATCCGCCATACCATAGCCCACATCTATTCCCTCAAGGGCGATCTGGAGAAGGCAAGGGAATGGGCGATGAAGGCACTTGACGTGAAGACCCGTATGAAATCGCACCTTTGGAGCGCCGAGGACAGCGCGTACTTTGACCGCGACTACCGCGGCGAGCCTTTGGATACCCTTTCCGTCGGCAACCTGCTTGCTATGTATTACGGCGCGGTGGATCAGGAGATGGCAGACGGCTTTGTGGAGCGTTATCTGCACGCCCGTGATGGCTTCGGCACCGCGATGCCGCTTCCCACCATCTCCCGTGGCGACCGCCACTTCAATAACGATGACGAAAAGGGCTTCGACGGTCAGCCGCGAGGCACCACCTACTGCCGTGCCATCGGTGCCTTTGAAAAATACGGACAGCTGTCCCTTCTGACCCACCTTGGCGCGAAGCTTCTGTCCAATATCCACGAGAACGAAGCTTTCCCCGAGCGCTTTGAGCCCTTCACGGGTGAGCCCCGCGGAAAAGAGGGCTACGTGCCCACGGCGGTGGCGACCATCGAGCTGATCACCCGCTTCTTCGGCGTCCGTCCCCAGCTTGACCGTATGCTCTGGGGCGCTATCGGCTACGGCGCCGAGTATTACTCCGATTATCGATTCACCTGGGGAAGCGACACCTTCCGCCTTTCCTGCGAAAGCGTTACCTCCACGGGCTATATCAACGGTCAGCGCCTGTTTACCGTGTCCAACGGTGTCCGCGTGGTGACCGATATCTACGGCGACGAGCCTCAGGTCATCAACGTGACCGATGAGACCATCGATTGCGTGCTGGTCTATCGCGACCGCACCTTCAGCTTCACCATCGAGCCCAACCAATCCTGGCAGATGCCGTCTAAGAAATAACGTAAAAAACACCCGCAAAAGGCGTGATGTCCTTATCGGAGAAATCACATTTTACAGATTTGCTCCTCAGTAAGCAAATAATTACCCCCGACAGACCTTAAATCTGTCGGGGTTTTGTTATCATATCGATTTGTCAGTGAGTTCCTTGCAAAAAAACTCGAAATTTTCTTTCTGCTTTTCAATTTGGTATGCTTTTAAAGGCACTCTTAATTTACAAGATTTTCCTTCCATAAATTTGATTTTCACTATATATTGCTTTGGAAAAAGGCTCTTTCGGATCTTGACCTTTTTTATTTCTAAAGGCACTTTTATTGTGTATGATACTTCTGTACCTGAAAACGTCAAGACTGCTCCCAGCAAATTATTGTCCGACAAACCCCAGTAACCAGAATGAAAATTTGTTCCTTGCAACAATATTGCAAAAAAAGAGCATTTCAAGCTTTCCTTTCCATCTAAGAGGGCTGTTAAGGAATCGGTCATTAATTTTTGATAGTTCATAAGATCTCCTTTATCGCCAGTTTCGCATTTGTATTACAAATGCATCGGGCTATGCCCATACCCCTACAATACCGAATATATTATATCATAGATTAGCAGAGAAAGCAAGAGTTTATTCCGACTCCGTCAGAGTGATATTATACGGCTCCGCCGTGTAGTGATATTGTTCGGCTTCGCCTCACAGTGATATTTTATTCGCCACAAAACTCGCGTAGCGAATATCACTCGGCG
>JAZLBM010000073.1:0-12013 GCA_045613705.1 Eubacteriales bacterium
GCGGCAAAGCTTCTGAAGCTCGCAGGTGGTGCTACGTACGCAGGACAGACACTTCTTGTCGTGGTTGGAGAGGATCAACTCAAGGTTCATCTTTCTCGCATTGTTGATCTTGGGGGTGTTGGTAAGGATCGACATACCGTCGGTGCAAGGATATACGCATGCGGTTACCATACGGTAGGGTCTTCCGCCCTCGGAAACCTCAACAAGGCAAAGACGGCAAGCACCGATCTCGTTGATGTCCTTCAGGTAGCAAAGGGTGGGAATCTCGATCTTTGCGGCTCTTGCTGCCTCAAGGACAGTGCAGCCGTTTTCTACGGCGTAGTCTACGCCATTGATTTTTACGTTAATAGTTGCCATTTTTAGAGTCCCCTTTCTTAGCCTTTGGAAATTGCGCCGAACTTACATCCGTCAACACAGGCACCGCACTTTACGCACTTGCTCTGCTCGATGGTGAAGGAAGCCAGCTTATGTCCGGGGGCGATATAATCGGTTCTGACGATGGTATCTGCGGGACAGTTCTTAGCACACTTACCGCAACCGATACACTTGTCGGGATCGATCTTGAACTGAACAAGCTTCTTGCAGACGCCTGCAGGACACTTCTTGTCCACGATGTGAGCGATGTACTCGTCTCTGAAGTAGCGGAGGGTGGAAATAACGGGGTTGGGAGCCGTCTGTCCAAGTCCGCAAAGAGATGCGCTCTTGATATAGTTGCACACCTCCACCATACGGTCAAGATCCCCAAGCCCGCCGTTACCGGAGATGATCTTTTCAAGGATCTCAAGAAGACGCTTGGTACCTACGCGGCAGGGGGTACACTTACCGCAGGACTCGTCTACTGTGAACTCAAGGAAGAACTTTGCGATGTCAACCATACAGTTGTCCTCGTCCATAACGATAAGACCGCCCGAACCCATCATGGAACCGATTGCAAGCAGGTTGTCATAGTCAATGGGGGTATCGATCAGCTCTGCGGGGATACATCCGCCGGAAGGTCCACCGGTCTGAGCCGCCTTGAACTTCTTGCCGTTAGGAATACCGCCACCGATCTCCTCAACGACCTCACGAAGGGTAGTACCCATGGGAATCTCAACAAGACCGGTGTTAACGATCTTACCGCCAAGTGCGAATACCTTGGTACCCTTGGACTTCTCGGTTCCCATAGATGCGAACCAATCAGCGCCCTTCAGGATGATCTGAGGAATGTTTGCATAGGTCTCAACGTTGTTAAGAACGGTAGGCTGACCAAACAGACCCTTTACCGCAGGGAAAGGAGGACGGGGACGAGGCTCACCGCGGTTACCCTCAATAGAGGTCATAAGAGCGGTCTCCTCACCACATACGAATGCGCCCGCGCCAAGACGGATCTGCATATCAAAGTTAAAGTCAGTACCGAAAATGTTCTTACCGAGAAGTCCCATTTCTCTTGCCTGGTCGATCGCGGTCTGAAGGCGATGAACGGCGATGGGGTACTCAGCACGAACGTATACGTAACCCTCGTCAGCACCGATAGCATATGCGGCAATTGCCATAGCCTCAATAAGAGCATGGGGGTCACCCTCAAGGATAGAACGGTCCATGAACGCACCGGGGTCACCCTCGTCTGCGTTACAAGCAACGTACTTCTTTACCTCACCGCGGTTATTGGAAGCAAACTTCCACTTAAGACCGGTGGGGAATCCGCCGCCTCCGCGTCCGCGAAGACCGGAATCAAGAATGGTCTGGATAACCTCATCGGGGGTCATCTCGGTCAGTACCTTGTTCAGAGCAAAGTAACCGTCCATTGCGATGTACTCCTCGATGTTCTCGGGGTTGATAACACCACAGTTACGAAGAGCAACACGGTGCTGCTTCTTGTAGAAGGTGGTTTCGCTCAGAGAAGCAACCTCTGCCTTGGTCTCGCCGTTGGTGTCGTTGTAAACAAGACGGTCAACAACACGACCCTTCAGAAGGTGCTCGTCAACGATCTCAGGAATATCGTCAACGGTAACTCTGCTGTAGAAGGTACCCTCGGGATATACGATCATGATGGGACCGAGAGCACAAAGACCGAAGCATCCGGTCATAACGATCTTGATCTCTTCGTCAAGACCCTTTACCTTCAGTTCCTCTGCGAGCTTGTCGCGAAGTGTGGTACTGCCGGACGAGGTACAACCGGTACCGCCGCAGATCAGGATATGAGAACGAATCATTTGCGTTTATTCCTCCTATTACTTATTAAGCGCACCGATAGTGTACTCAACAACGGGCTTGCCGCCCTTGATGTGCTTTTCGATAACTTCCTTTGCGCGCTCAGCGGTCATCTTTACGTAGGTAACCTTCTCCGCGTCGGGCGTGTAGACCTCGACAACGGGCTCATACTGGCAGATACCGATGCATCCGGTCTGCGTAACGATAACGCGGTCGCCAAGACCTGCCTCGGAAACGCCCTCAACAAAAGCATTGAGCACGGGGCGTGCACCTGCTGCGATACCGCAGGTAGCCATACCGACTACGATACGAGTGTCGCCGCTGGAAGTACGCAGAACAACCTTATCCTGCATTTTGGCCTTTATAGCCTTCAACTCTTCAAGAGACTTCATAGTGATCTTCCTTTCGTTTTATGTAAAAAATTTTTACCGGAGCTTATTGAACCGACTCGTACTGCTCGCGAAGGCTTTCACCGATCCACGTCAGTATCTCCGGCTCGTTTAAGGGAACCTCTCCTAAAACCGCTCTCATCTCCTCGCAGGAAAGGGTGACCTCTCCTTTTTCCGTTTTGTGGCGATAGATGAAATCGATCTCGGGAGACCCCTGAATCAGGGTCTTAACCGTTTCGACCATGTCACCAAGGGGAATAAAATCGATGTGATTTCTTCCGAAGGTTGCCGTGGTCTCGGTTCCGTGATCGGCACTGACCGACTCGTGAACCGATTGGATCTTCACAGATCCGCCCGTCATTTCGGCGAGCATTTTCAAAAATGGAATACCAAGTCCTACCTTACGGGTCGTACGTGTAGTAAAGAAGGGATCGCTGAGCCTTCTCAGCTGCTCCTCCGTCATTCCGCAACCGTTGTCGCGCACGCGGAAGGTCAGCCGGTCGCCTTCTTCCACAAGCTCAACCTCAATGCGGGTCGCCCCTGCTCGCACGGAATTCATGGTAATATCCAGAACGTAAAGCGAAAGCTCATCCATTCTCTATACCTTCCTTCCCTTGCCAAGCAAGTAGTCAATGAGACCGTCCCGTACCCGTTGAGAGGAATAGGGCTCGTCCGCGATCTCTATGGGGAAGCCCGTCTCCGAAATATCGGTCAGATAGTGGGCATCCGAGGACGCGACGTGCACAAGACCTCGCTCTTTCAGGATGGGAAATTTCGCAAGGCTGTCTTCAAGAGACGCGATATCGTTCAGCTCAAAAGCACTGAAGCACGGCTCGGGCGGAAAATCACCCAGCATGGAAATGATGCCGTTCGAGCTTCTGTCGATGTGGGCGGGATAGCAAACGCCACCGCGCGCCGTCACCTCGTCGTGGGCTTCGTCAAGGGAAAGATTGACGGCGTTGATGAGAAGATCGGGCTCCTCACCGCACGGCTCGTCGCTCTCGTCGACGATCAGCTGTCTGCCGAAGATGGTCGCATCGTTCTTGATTCGGATCCGCCGACTTTCGATCAGCTCCCCGAAGGACATTGCGTCCTCAAGGGTTCGGAAGAGGCAGACCGCGTGGACGTCCTCCGCCGTGGTAAGCTCAACGCCTGCCACGGGAATAATACCGTGCGCCTTTGCGATCTTGAAAAACGCGGGACAGTTTTTAACCGAATTGTGATCGGTCAGTGCAACGATCTGCAGACCGTTCAAGAGAGCCATTCCCACGATATTCCCGGGGGTCATATCGTCATCTCCGCAGGGAGACAGGCAGGAATGGATATGAAGGTCGCAAAGATAACGACTCATATTCCCTTCTCCGCGCGATCCACACGCGTGCAGATCTCATACGCCGATAAGGGTGAGGTCAGCACGGTGATCCCGTTTTCCTCCGCGCTCTTCTTGGCGTCGGGTTGAAGAACAACGTCCTCCGCAAGAATAATGGCACAGGGCTCGGTAAGGGTTGCAACCGCAACCACGTTCACGTTTGACATAATAGTGACCCACAGATCGTCGCATTCCACGCGGCTCATCGCACGGCTGAGAAGATCGCCTACGTAAACGCCTTCAAAGGATCTATCCACGTCACCGCAAAGAACGGTGGCAGAAAGCATCTCGCATACGTCACGAAGTTTCATTGCCGTCCTCCTTTTTGGTAAGAGAATCCAGGGTGCATCGTCCCGAGGCCAGCAGGTCTTCATACATTCCCTGCTCCCTGAGGATCCGCTTGAGGATCACGGTGCACTCGTCAACCCTCGTCTCGCCCTTCACCACGTCCTCCGCAAACGCCATACAGGTAGGCGCGCCGCAGGAGCCGCAATCAAGACCGGGCAAGGCCTTTGTCAGCTGTTCGATGTCGTGCATCATACGAATCGCCGTCTTTCTGTCGGAAGACAGCGTACCGTAAGGATTGTATTCCACCTTCTTCTCGTGGAAGTATTTGTCGGGGATCCAATCGCTTGCGGGTCTGTTGGGGGAAACGGGCAGATAACGCTTCAGGGACTGAAGCCGCGCCTGGGCGATGTACGGATTGGCTACCGTCATAGCGCCGCCGACGCATCCGCCGCTACAAGCATTGAGCTCAACAAAATCAAGGTGATTGATATCCGAGCTGTCGATCCGATCCAGAACGCGAATGCAATTCTCGATGCCGTCGGCGGCCAGATACCGCTCGTTAAGGATCGCCGAGGACTCACCGCCCGTGGAAGCCCATCCGATACCGATGATACCGGCCTCGGTGGTCTCCTGCGGTTCCTCGTCGGTCCGCTTCATTTTGTCAAGCAAGGCGAAATACACGTCGCGAACAGAGACCGTCGCGGAAATGTAATTTCGCTCTCCCGCAAAGTTGTTCTTGATGTAACTGACCTTAGCGGGACAGGGGGATATGAATATGATACCGATATCCTCGGGCGCAAGCTCGGGATGCTTCTTCATGGCCTTCTCCCTTGCCAGCATAGCGGCAATGTCGATGGGAGGAAGGATCGGCATGATATGTTCACACAAATAGGGGTAATTGGTACTGATCAGTCGGGTTATCGTGGGACAAGCCGAGCTGATGATGGGCTTCTTGACGTCCTCGCGGTTGATGTACTTGCGCGTGTAGGCACTTACGAGCTCCGCGGCACAAGCCACCTCAAATACGTCGTCAAAGCCGAGATCGAGCAAGCCTCGAATAATGTAACCGATGTTATCCAGGTTGTCAAACTGTCCGTAAAAGGACGGTGCGGGAAGCGCGACCGTATACTTGTAGTCATTGATCACCGAAAGGCTATCGTGCGTGGCCTTTTTGGCCTTGGAGGGACAAACCCTTATGCACTCGCCACAATCGATGCATCGAATGGGACTGATCACTGCGTGTCCGTCGTGAATGCGAATCGCTTCGGTGGGACACCGCTTCAGGCAAGCCGTACAGCCTTTACACTTCTCGACATCCAAGGATACCGAATGTTTGTAAACTGCCATGGTATATACCTCGATCGCTTCAATAGTACGGAAAGAGAATTACAGGGTGACCTTCATGGTAACCGTAGTTCCCTCTCCCACAACCGTATCGACGTGCAGATAATCCGTATACTTCTTCATGTTGGGGAATCCCATACCCGCGCCGAAGCCAAGGTTTCGGATGTGGTCGTGGGCGGTGGAATAACCCGCCTGCATTGCCAGACCAACGTCGGGAATGCCGGGGCCCTTGTCACGAAGCACGATGATGATCTCCTCGTCCGACACCTCAACGTCTGCGGTGCCGCCGTTTGCGTGGATCACCATATTGATCTCGCCCTCATACATGGCAATGGATACCTTACGTATGATCTCGGGATCGTAGGAAAGCTGACGCAGCTTCTTTTTTACCATAACCGAAGCCGCACCCGCGCTGGAAAAATCCGAGCCGTCGATATCAAAGTGAAATTTCAGATTTTCAGACATATCAGTCCTCAACGTTTCTGGAAAGCCCCGCAAGATACAGAATGCCGCTTGCCTCAAACGCGCGCTTCTTGGTGCACATCACCACGATGCCGCATTCGCGGGCCAGCTCGATCATCTCATCCGTAGGAGCTTTTCCTCTTGCGAACACGATGCAAACCATATCCATCATATTCGCCGTGCGGATCACCTGGGGATTGATAAGACCTGTGATAAGCACGCCCTGATCCTTTACGTAGGCCAGAACGTCACTCATCATATCACTGCAACAAGCAGACGCTACCTCGTGCTCCAGCGAATCCTCGCCTGCAAGAAGGGTGGCATCCAGAAGGTCTTTGATCTCTCTGATTTTCATACCTTTTCTCCCTTTTTACGCGGAAGCCGCGAAGTCAAAAATCGGGGGGATTACTGATACTTTGCAAGAATGCCGGCAACGTCAGCCTTGGTCAGTCTTCCGTATACGTCGCCGTTTACGGTAAGAACGGGAGCAAGACCGCACGCACCGATGCAACGGGTTGCCTCGATGGAGTACTTTCCGTCGGGAGAGGTGCTTCCTACGGGAAGGTCAAGGAGCTTGGAGAATTCCTCGATGATATCTCCGGAGCCCTTTACGTAACAAGCGGTTCCAAGGCAGACAGCAATCTCTACCTCGCCGCTGGGATTCAGCTTAAACTGAGCATAGAAGGATGCAATTCCGTAGATCTCCTCAAGCGGAATGCCGGTCTTCTCTGCGATGATCTTCTGCACTTCGATAGGAAGGTATCCGTAGATCTCCTGTGCCTCCTGAAGGATGGGCATGGTCTTTCCGGGAACACCCTCGTACTTTGCAATTACAGCAAGGAGCTTTTCTTCCTGCTCCTTCGTGCCGCGAAATGCAACGGTCGTCAACTTCTTCTTCATTGATAATACCTCCTGATTGATATTATTTTAACTAACTTGTATAAAAATGTTCGGCATGCCTTCGCCCTTGTGGCGCACACCGTTCACCCTATGGCGCAATGCCCCGCAAAAAGGCAGAGCTTCGCACAATACATACAAAACTATTATATAATATTTCTATGGAAAAGTCTATAGTTTTTGTGAAAAAAGTTTGCATTTTTGTTATTTCTATCTATAAAAAGCAGAAAAACAAAAAATCGGCGTCTTTCTGCCGATTTTTCTCTCCTTTTTTTGCCGATAAAAAAGGAAAAAGAGGTGCTTTTGCACCTCTTTGAATCCTTGGAAATCGGTTAGATCTTCTCCTTAACCTTGGATGCCTTACCTACGCGATCGCGGATGTAGTAAAGCTTAGCACGTCTAACCTTACCTACACGGATGATGTCGACCTGCTCAACGTTGGGAGAATGTACGGGGAAGGTCTTCTCTACACCTACGCCGTAGGAAACTCTTCTTACGGTAAAGGTCTCGGAAATGCCGCCGCCGTGCTTGGCGATAACGGTACCCTCGAACATCTGAATTCTCTCACGAGAACCCTCCTTGATCTTGTTGTGAACACGGATGGTGTCACCGATGCGGATCACAGGAACGTTTTCCTTCAACTGCTCACTTGTAAAAGCCTTGATCATATCCATTTTTCTTGGCCCTCCTTCATATTGGAACATTCATGCAGAGCATCGCAGCGGACTGTTCCGGATTCGTGCATAAAAACACACAGTACGAGCATTATACCACAGTTTTCCGATAAATGCAATAGTTTTTTGAAATATTTTTTGACTTTTTTACGCTTTTTTTAATTTGTTTCGCAGAGCCAGCAAGATTCCCTTCACCATATCCTTTCCGTTCACGGCAAAAACAGCACCGAGGATCACGATCTGGATAGGAATCCAGTACGGCATCTCCGAGATCATAGCCACACACTGTACCGAGATCGCCACCGTGTTGAAGATCAGCTTGGGAATACCGAGGCGGAACGGGATCATCTTTCGGGAATCAATCGCACGGATAATAAATACGATGAAATAACTGAAGAAGGTAGCAACCGCCGCGCCCGTTGCGGAAAACCGAGGGATCAGCAGCAGATTCAGCACGATGTTGGTCACGGCCCCCACCGCCGCCGTCACGAAGGAGTTCACACTTCTCTTTCTCACCATATACACGCTTGCCATAAAGGTAACAAGCGCCGAAAAGGCGGTGGCAAGCGCCAGCACGGGAATATATTGCCACGAATCGTAATAATTCTGTGCAAGAAGGATCTTTGTGGCAAATTTAGCAAAGAGGATCAGTCCCGAAGCGCCCATAAAGATAATGCCCTGATAGCCGCTGAACACCGACGAGAAAAAGTCTCTTCTCTCCTCCTCGTCGCGCTCGGAGACCGCCGAGAACTGCCACGCGTCGATAAACACGCCGCAGACCAGCGTCAGCAGGGTGGGAACCTTATACGCCACGGCGTACAGACCATTGATCTCCTCGCCCTTCATAGCAATGACAAGGTAGCGGTCGGATACGTTAGTGATCCACCAGAAGATCGTGGTGGAGATCATAGGAAGGCTATACTTGAGCATATCCCGAATCACGCCGCGGTTCACGGAGCGAAGCTCCACGTCACGCCAAAGACGCCCCGCCAAGAACAAAAGCACCGTGACCACCGCGTCTCCCAGTACCACCGAGAGCACGTAGCCGAGGACGCCCATATCGAAGCCCACAAGGAACAGAATATTGAAGCCAACCGTCAGCACCGTTCCCACAAGACCACCCGCGGCGTACAAGGCGGTTTGCCCCTTGGCACGGATATACTGGGCCGTGGCAGCGTGCAAATTGGCAATGATCACGTAGCAGGCGATCAGCCAGACGTAGCTGTCAAAAATATCGAACAAGCTGAGGATGGGGACAAGCATCCCAAAAATCGCCGAAACCACGGCAAGGATGGCAAGACCCGAGGAAAAGACCGACCTCCGGTGCTCCTCTCCGTCAAGGGCAAAACGGAAAATGCCCTGGCTGATTCCGGCACACGCCAGCGGCATCAGCAGGTTTGCGGTCTGCGTAATAAGATCGGCCGTACTGTATTCCCCCGGTGCTAAGCATCGGGTATACAGCGGCATCATAAAGAACACGAGGAACTTGGAGGCAAAGGTGCCCGCCGCTAAGATCGCCGTGTTGGAAATCAACGTTTTTCTTCGTCCCATTCTATTTTCCAATCTACAGTAAACTCTATATTACTTTTACCACAAAACGGGAAAATAGTCAAGGGAGAAGCGCAAGAAATAAAAAGAATCGCACGGATCATTCCGCGCGATTCTCAAGAGAAAATCCCTTCCAATTCCCTTCCGATTCGGGCTGGGCAGAAACGGATATGGTTTTACGGGTAATGGGATGGGGAAAAGCAAGCGACTCGGAAAACAGAGCGATATCGCCGTCTCCTACGGCACCGTACCGTCTGTCACCCGCAAGAGGAAGCCCGCGAGAGGAAAGCTGCACGCGGATCTGATGGGTACGCCCCGTATAAAGACGAATGCGAAGAAGACTCTTCCCTTCCTTTTCCTCAAGCACCCGGTAAGAAAGCTTTGCCGCCTTTACGCCGCCGCGCATACGGTCTACCACGTAGGTCTTATTCTTAAAGCGATCGTGGAACAAAAGATCCTCAAGGATGCCCGTTTTTTCGGCAAGGGCTCCCTCGATGACCGCAAGATATTGCTTGCAAAATTTTTCGTGATCGCCAACCAGTTGCGAAAGCTTTGCCGCCGCATCACGGGTTCTGGCAAAGACCATAACGCCAGACACCTCACGGTCGAGGCGGTGGACGGGATAAAAGGTGCCGCCGCACTGCGCCGCAAGAAGCTCGGGCATAGCATCGCTTCCCTTACTGTCGGTTTGGGACAATACGCCCCGAGGCTTGAGACAGACCACAATATGCTTGTCTTCGTATAGGATCGGAATACTCATGCCGTTACCTCTTCCGCGCTCTTGATGAATACCACCTGGTTGCCCTTTATGGTGAATGAGACGGGGTCAAGATCGGTGGCCTCGCACATATGCTCCTCGTCGATAAGATAGACCGTCATACCGTGTCCCAGATTGGTGGTGACCTCGCGGTCATAGCCTGAGGTGTTGGCGATCAGAACCGCCTTCTTTTTTCCGTCGGTCGCCGCCACCGCGTACATCTTGCGGTCGTCCCACTCGCACGCGACCTGGTCGCCCATGGCGTACATCTCGCCGAAAGCAACGAAGGACCGGTACAGACAGAAGGGCCGGCGGGTCACGGGATCAAACAGACCCGCGTAGTTGGATTGACCGATGCGCGCATCGTAGTAGCAAAGAAGCGTCTCTTCGGTATTCTGCATAGCACACAGAACCGCCGTTCCACGGGCACAGGCCACGGATCTGCCGCGCAACGTGGCGTCGCCCGCATTGTTCCATTCGTTCAGCTGGGTCTCCACGTGTCCGTAGCCGTACTCGCGAAGCTTGCGGTGGATGAATTCGGAAATCAGCACCAGATTGTCCACCGTGGAATAGGAGTGCCAGGAGAAGAAATCAAGAGGCGCGCCGCTTCCCTTGATGTGCTCCATAAAGTCGAAGAAAAACTGCAAGGAGGCCGCAAAACGGGGGGTGGTTGCCAGCTTGAGAAACGCGGGCGTTTGCACCACGTCGCTCCGGATGCCGTATTTTTCGTAATCGGTCAGAGCGTGGGAGAAGCCGCACGCCGCCGAATAGCCGCCCACCATGATCTTATCGCCGAAGCAGGCCTTGAGATGCTTGGAGGCAACGTCGTAAAGCTCGAAAAACTGCTCGGGAGTGCCCGCCCAGGTCTCGCTCAGCTCGGGAGTTTCGTGACCGTCGGGCTCGTTCCAGATCTCCCAGTAGCGGATGGAATAGGTGTATCCGTCTGCCCATCCCTCGGTATAGTGACGGATCACGTGCTCGCAGATGCGCGCCCACTTTGCGAAATCCGCGGGGGGATAAATGCGATACCGATTGATGTGAGGATAGTTCTCGATGGTCACGCCCAGGCGGAAGATCGGCTCGCAATCGTTCTCAAAAAGCGAGTTGATGAGAACGTCGGTGAAGGCAAAATCGTAGGACGCGGGATCGTTCTCGTCCGCATCAAAGTCACGGAACAGATTGGGGATGTCCACGAACACGTTTCCACCAAAAGGACCGCCTACGTCGTGAAGACGGCTGTACGGAATGTTGGCGTCCTTGAGATAATGCATATATCCCGTATAGCCCATCATAATGGGGGGCTGACCTACACCGTGCATCGGCTTGATCTTGCCGATCACCTTATTAAAATCAAGAGAAAAATGTGCCATAAGATCCTCCCGGGTTCGTTTTCCTCATTGTATCACACTTTTTTCCCTCTGTAAATGCTTTTTGATGCAGAAAATATGTAAAATCGGTCACGGCTCTGCCCCGTCGCCACGCGGCGCAAAAAATCATAATTTGCTCTTGCATTTTTGCTCCGTTTCGTGTATAATAATTGGGATGTACCCATCCCATACGGGGGCGTAAAGGTTTCGACGGGGATTTTGTGGTATGATAAGCGAGTAGAGCCGAGCAACTCTTAAAACGGCTTAACCTAAAATTAAACGCTAACAATTCTGTTGCACAGGCTGCCTAAGGGCAGTGCCGTGGCCTCGCGCCACCCGTTCCCGCGGAGAGGATCGCGACTCCGCGCTGAGCGTCAAATGAGCGATGAACTTGCATCGGTGGTTTGCTTTTGAGCCGGTCAAGCATAAAAAAGCTACCCGCGAGCGAAGCCTGTTTGTCGGCGCCGCACAAGGGGAATTCTAAAAGATAAACTACACTCGTAGAAGGTTGTATCAAGAGGTTTTCGGACAGGGGTTCGACTCCCCTCGCCTCCACCAAAGAAAGAGAGCACACCACAGTGTGCTCTCTTTCTTTGATGTTCAATATGGAGTGAGTCGAACGGGGGCTTTTTATTTTAATCTTGAAGCCCTAAACCGCGAAGGTCGGCAAGCGTATTATTTCCTTCTGCTCTATAGAGCTGCCATATAACTCTCAATCCCTGCAAAGC
>JAZLBM010000074.1:0-6713 GCA_045613705.1 Eubacteriales bacterium
GCAACGACAAGAATATCCGCCTCACGGCAGACCTCTGCCAGATTCTTGGTTCTGCTATGGCAGATCGTGACCGTTCCGTTGGCGTGAAGAAGGAGCATCGCCATAGGCTTGCCCACGATGTTGGAGCGACCGATCACAACGCAATTCTTGCCCGTGATCTCCACGCCGCTTCTCTCCAGAAGCGCCATAACGCCCGCAGGCGTGCAAGGCAAAAAGCTATAATCGCCGATCATGATCTTGCCCACGTTGTAGGGATGGAAGGCATCCACGTCCTTCTCGGGGCGGATCTTCATAAGCACTCTGGTTTCATCCAGATGCTTCGGCAAAGGCAACTGCACCAAAATGCCGTGGATATTCGGATCCTCGTTCAGATTGTCGATAAGCGCCTCGAGATTCTCCTGTGTGGTATCTGCGGCAAGCTCGTATGACTCGGAATAGAAGCCAACCTCCTCGCACGCGCGGCACTTATTACGCACGTACACCTGAGAGGCGGGGTCTTCGCCTACAATTACAACTGCCAAACCGGGAACAAAACCGTTTTTATCAAGAAATGCCTTGGTTTCTTCGGCAATCTCGCCTCTTATCTGTGCAGAAATTGCTTTTCCGTCAATAATCTTTGCCATTTTAGTTCTCCTCGTTTTCCGTCTTTGTTTCTTCGGCAACTACAGCTGCCTTGGCCTTCTTGCAAGCAAGGATCCGTCCGACGACGGCAAGTGCGCCACATCCGACGAAGCACGCAAGACCCACAAGCTGGGAAATGCGGAAGGGCCCCACCATAAGACTGTCAGTGCGAAGACCTTCGATCAGCATACGTCCAAAGCCATACCAGGCAAGATACCAGAAGGCGATCTCGCCGTCAAATTTCTTCTTTTTGTAAAAGAGATTGATAAGAACAAATCCGACAACGTTCCAAAGGCTCTCGTAAAAGAAGGTAGGATGCACGTACGCCATACCCGACTGAAGATCGTTGGGATACAGTCCCATTCGCATAAAATACAAAGCGCTTCCCTCTTTCACAAGACCGCCGTAGGCTTCGCCGTTAAAGAAGTTGCCCCAACGACCGATGGCCTGAGCGATCATTACGCCGGGACCTATACAGTCGATCATACCGAGGAAATTCAGCTTTTTGTAGTGACAAACGCCGAAGATGGCAAGAATTCCGCCTATGATACCGCCGTAGATAGCAAGACCGCCGTTCCAGATCTGGAAGATCTCACGGAAGGTATAGCCGCCGTAGGTGATCACGTAATACAAACGGGCGCCCACTACACCGAAGAAGATGGTGAAAAGCGCAAGATCCAGCAGATCGTCGGTCTTAACACCGATCCGATTGGCGCGGAAGAAGGTATACAAAACCGCAGTTACCATACCAAGGGTGACGAAAATGCCATACCAGCGAACCTCAAGATCCAAGAAGCAGAGCGCGGCACCGATTCCGATGCCGAGAATGGCAATAGCGGCTACGCCAAACCATTCATCCTTACCAATCTTCCCCTTCTTTCTGTGAAGGTATACACCATAGGCAACGGCCGCCAGGATAGCCACCGCGGATATGATAAACAACCACACGATGGGAAGCTGGCGCAAGGCAATCTTGCTTACCGAAAAATCATCGATTCCGAGCCCCGGAAACGAAACGGTTATCTGGTCTTTCATAAATTCTCCCTTCTTTTCGGTCGGATAACCGAAAGTGAAAAGTATTGGTCAAGGAATGCGCTCTCAAGTAGCGCGTTGGCCTGCTCCAAGGTCACATCAAGCACCTTGTCGCCGAAGGTCAGAAGCTCTGCACCATCAAAGATAAAATCGATCATATCGTAAGCGATCTCCTCGGTAGCGTCGAAATTCTTGACGTATTCGGCATAGAGTACCCGTCGACTTCTTTCAAAATCTGCCTCGGAAACGCCTCGCTTGGCAAGATCGCCGATATAAGCCTTGATCCGACGAAGAACCTCTTCGGGACAGTCGGCCTCGCCGGAGATCGCCGTATAGGCAAACAGATCCGTGCAGGTGTAGTAGAAGGAAAAGTCGGGTGAGATCAGTCCTTCCTCAAAAAGCATATTGTAAAGCTCGCCGGAGCGACAAAAGATCACGTCGCAAAGGAGGCTCATCGTCGCATATCTTCTCATTCGCTCTTCGCCGTCAGCAACGATCACAGGATCCTTGATGCCGATGGAAAAGAGAGGCTTTGATACCACCATCTGTGCCTCCACGTAGGCATCCTTGACGGTATCGGGCTCCTTATCATAGAATCGCTCCACCGCTTTTGCCGAAAAGCTGTCAGGGAGCGCACGGTCTGCCGCCGCGGCAACCGCTTCAGGCGTGACATCGCCACATACGACCAGCGCCATATTGGCGGGATTATAGAAAACGTCATAGCAACGGTTCAGCATCTCGGCAGTGATCTTGGACACCGACGAAACGGTTCCCGCCACGTTCTTGCGCACGCTGCACGAATGGTACATTGCCTCCATCAAAAGGTCGAAGCAACGGTTGTAGGGGTTGTCCTCCCCCATCAGAATCTCCTGACAGATGATTCCCCGCTCTTTTTCCACAAGCTCTTCCGTAAAATGGGGTTGGGTAACGAAATCAAGAAGGGTTGCGATCGCTTCCTCCGCCCGTTCTGTGCAGTTACAAATATACACCGTTTTGGCGTAGGTGGTAAAGGCGTTGGAATCGGCGCCGATGGCAGAAAACTGCTCGGTCACGTCGCTTCCGTCCGCCTGGGTAAACATACGATGCTCCAGATAGTGGGCAATGCCGTCGGGTACGGTGGTATATGCCGTCTCGCCCGCAAGGCGGAAGCAGTTGTCCACCGAGCCGTAACGCGTGCCGAAGAACGCGCAGGTGGTGGTATGCGCCTTGGGGAAAACGTAAATAGGCAAACCGCTCTTGTGGAAGAAGCGGTAATATTTTTCGTGAAGCACGGGATTTTCAAAGACGGTCAGATCATTCATTTTCGTCCTCGTCCTCCTCTTCCTCGTCGGCGTCTCCCCAAAGGAAATATACCGTATCGGTTTCGACACCACCCGCCAAGCGGATCACGTCGTCCTTCGTAACCGAGCGGATGCCCTCGATGCATTCCGCAACGGTACAGGAAATGCCAAAAAGATCGCGTCCGCTGTAATAAGACTCCAGGTTGGCAGGAATATCGGAAAGCGCGCGATAGCTGCTCACAAGCGACTTGATCGCCGCCTCAAGCTCCGCGTCGGTGATCTTTCCCGCGCGGATATCATCCAACTGACGGAAGATCTCAGCCTCTGCCTCGTCACGCTTCTCGGGATCAACGCCGCAAGAAACGAACATTGAGCCTTTATAGATCTCGAAGACCGCACTGCAATAGTAGCAAAGGCCGAGGCGCTCGCGCACGTTCATAAAAAGCTTGGATACGGGCGAGCCACCATAAAGCTCCGTCATTACCAGCATGGCATAAAAATCGGGATCGCGAACGGTGATACCCGTTCTCATACCAATGACAAGCTTGCCCTGTGCCACATCGGTCTTTTCGTCCACGCGACGGCTCTCGGTGCCAAGGCAACCGGTCGTGTCGGTCACGTACGGCACGGGCTTGCCAATATACGGAGAAAGCGCGCGAAGAACACGCTCGCCAACCTCTTCACGGCTCTTGGAGCCTATGTAAAACACGTTAAATTTCCGATCACGAACTAGCGCACGATACAAGCACGTCAAAGCCTCGGGGGTCACCGCGCGGATCTGCTCAACCGTGCCCGACAAGGACGCGCCGTAATCGTCGCCCTCGAACATAATCTCTCGGCAACGGACGCCGGCATAGGTTTTGGGATTGTTGATGGTCGACTCGATCAAGTCGCAAGCGATCTCCTTTTCCCGTTCAACAAAGTGTGAAAGAAGACATCCCTTTTCGTCGGTCAAGGGATGAAACAGCATCTGGGTCATCACGTCAAGTGTGCCGTCGAAGATGTCCGTCTTGCCGTCGGTGTACGAGCCGTCCAGCATCTCGGCAGAAAAACCGAACACACAGTTGTTTCCCACGCGGTCAAGGCGCAAAGAAACACCGGCGGCGTAAAGCTCGTCCAGACGGCGATTGATCTGCCCTTGGGTCGGATACTTCTCGGTTCCGCGTTTGAGGGTGGAAAGAACAAGGCTGTAAAGAGGCGCCTTTGCCCGCTCCAAAGGAAGACACACCGTGATCGAAAGGGTCTCGGTCTTGAAGCGGTCTGTCCGTATGGTATTCAGTTCAATAGATGGAGACAAAACGCTCTTTTGGGGTATCATCGATATTCTTCCTCACAATAAGGTTATACATAATATATTTTACACTATAATTTATAATATTTCAACTCTTTTTTTGAAAAAAGACGGGACGCGCCTTGACATTTCACCTTGAATTTGCTACAATTTCGTTAGAACAATAAGCCTTTGGAGGTTATACTTATGCTTAAGGAAATATTAGAGGAAAGACGCGTTCCCGAAATTCGCGATTTTACACCCGAGGAATGGCCCACGCTTCGAGAGGAGCTCAAGGAGATCCTCTTCTCCGAGGAATACGGAAGACCCGTTCCCGAGCCCACTGAGGTAAGCTTTGAGATAGCACCGCTGGATTATAAAACGAAGAACTTTGCCGCGGGTGCCGCTTTTCACTATCACGTAACGGCGCATACCGTAGTTTGCGGCAAGGAATTCTCCTTCCCCTTCCACGCCATTCTCCCCACAAAGCCCGGCAAGTATCCCTTCTTTATTCATAATGATTTCACGCCCGAGACCCCCAGCCGCTATACGCCCGCCGAGGAGATCATCGATAACGGCTTTGCCGTTCTTAAGGTCTGCTATCAGGACGTCACATCCGATGACGAGGACTTTACAAACGGCCTTGCGGGGATCCTCTATCCCGACGGCGTTCGCAAGAACCCCGACGATCCCGGAAAGATCGCTATGTGGGCGTGGGCAAACAAGCGCCTTATGGACTTTGCCGAGACCCGTCCCGAGCTTGATCTTGACCGCTCTTGCGTGGTTGGACATTCCCGTCTTGGTAAGACCGCCCTTGTAACCGGTATGATCGACGAGCGTATCAAGTTTGTCGGCTCCAACAATGCGGGATGCAGCGGAGACGCCATCACCCGTGGCAAGGTAGGCGAGCACATTGACGTCATCACCAAGCGCTTCCACTATTGGTTCTGCGAGAACTATCTGAAGTACGTTGACGAGGAGAAGCTGACCTTTGACCAGCATATGCTCCTTGCCACCATCGCGCCCCGTACCCTTATGATCAACGCGGCCCTCTCCGATACCTGGGCAGATCCCGATTCCCAGTATCTGTCTTGCTATGCGGCCTCCAAGGTATGGAAGACCCTTGGCAAGAAGGGTTTTGTCTGCCCCGACAGACTTCCCACGGCAGGCTCCGCGTTCAACGAAGGAAGCGTATGCTATCACCTTCGCACGGGTACCCACTACTTCGCCCGTAAGGACTGGCAGTTCTTTATGGACACGATGAAGAAAAAATGATAACTATAAAAGCCGAGGATTTTCCTCGGCTTTCTTTTATTGGAGCCCCCGCCGAATGCGGAAGGTGTTGTTGAGAACGAGAAACAGTTGCGGGAAATAGCGCATCAGATTCCAGACAGAGAAGCCGCGAAGACCGTATTCCTCCACAAGAGATAACATAGCCGCCACGCTTCGCGCGTCCTCAAACCATACCACGTGCCGGCGAGAGTGTCCGTCTTCTCGTTCAAAATAGGTGAAATAGGGCGCCTTTGCCACCTCATCAAAGAGGATCTCGGCGTTTTTCTCCCGCGCAAGCGCCACCGCCTCGGTGTTGGAGAGTGAGCGCGCTCGCGTTTCCCCCGCCACGTACGGAAGCGGCCAATCGTACCCGTAGTTGGGCACACCGAGAAAGATCTTTAGTGGTGGAATCTCCGATACGCCGTAATCCACCACACGGCGCACCTTATCAAGGGGTGAGACTGCCTGCGGCTCGCCTAGGGAGTACCCCCACTCGTAACTCATAATTAAAGCCCCATCAGCAGCGTTTCCAAGCCCCGCATAATCGTGCCCCTCGTAAAGAAGCCCCTCCTGATCGGCGCTATATTTAGGCGCCAGAGCAACAAAGACCTCGTAGCCGAGAGGCGACAAGCGGACGCGTATGGCTTCAGCAAAAGCTACGTACGCCTCGGCATATTGCATCTCCACATATTCAAAATCAAGGTCAACACCTGCATATCGCTTTTCTCCAAGAATCCGTATCACATCCTCAATCAGCCGCTCCCAAAGGGATTGGTCGGAGAAAATACGCGCCGCGCTCGCCGAGGAAAACGTCCCCCGATCGGTGATAGAGGAAAGCTGCATAATGGGCGCAACGCCATACTGCCGCGCCAATTCAACGATCTCCTCGTCGTCTACGTCGGTAAGCGTGCCATCTTCCTTGATCCCGTATGTAAACACGGTAAGATAGGTGAGATACGGGAGGGTCTGCCGAAGAATATCGCGGCTCACGTTGGGGTACACGTAGCCGTTCACGTCCACCTCGCGGTCATATTCGGGCGGCGGCAGAACGATATTCAGATATTGCCCCACCGCAAGATCGTTGCCGCCTGCAAGAAAAGGATTGTTGCGATACAGCTGACCGAGGCTGATGCCAAACTGCCGCGCCACCGAATAAACGGTGTCACCGCTTCGCACCCGATAGGAAACAAGGGGCTGTTGGATCACGAGGGTCTGCCCCACAACCAACGAATTTGGCT
>JAZLBM010000075.1:0-18924 GCA_045613705.1 Eubacteriales bacterium
GAAGTGCGGCGAAGGCAGGGGCTTTGTATGTATTGAAAAGCTTGCAGGGAAAACGAAAAAAATAAAGGAGACACCATTATGAAAAAAATGCGTATTTTTATGACAATTCACTTGGCTCTTTGGCTTATAATTGGTTTTAGCCTTAATGCGTCGGCGTATATCGACCCGAGCGTGGTTTCGGGACTTCTTGTTTCGGTAGCGGGGGCCGTTGTGGCTTGCAGTGCGGTATTCTTTATCCTTTGGCGTAAGTTTAAGAAAAAGGTTGCCAAAACGCTCGGCATTGATGAAAACGCCAACAAAGAGGTTGAGGAAGAGCTTGTTATCAAGGAAGAGGACGAAGAAAAATAATGTCGAAGAGTGCGACGGCTTTTTGCTGTCCGCCCTTGTTTTCGACGAGCTTTTTGAAGGCATTGGTGTATAATGTCCTTATCAAAGGAAGAGGTGCGAATATGGACGAAAACGTAAAATCCTTATATGAACAGTGGAAGAATGCGACAGCAAACGATAAGGCACTGTCAGATGACCTGTCGGGCATTTCCGAGGAGGAGATCTTTGACCGCTTTTACCGTGAGCTGGATTTCGGAACAGCCGGACTTCGCGGCGTGCTTGGCGCGGGAACCAACCGAATGAATGTGTATACGGTGGCAAGAGCCTCAGTGGGCGTAGCAAAATATATTGTGGGAAATAAAAAGAAGATCTGCAGTGTGGCGATCGCTTACGACAGCCGCATCAATTCCGAGCTTTTTGCCAAGACTGCCGCGGCGGTCTACGCGGCGTACGGGCTTCACGTGTATATCTATCCCGAATTGATGCCGACACCCGCCCTGTCGTACGCGGTGCGCACCCTGCATTGTGATGCGGGTGTAGTCATAACCGCAAGCCACAATCCCGCCAAGTACAACGGATACAAGGCATACGGTCCCGACGGCTGTCAGATCACCGAGGAGGCGGCTGACAAGATCCTTGCCGAGATCGCAAGGGTGTCTTATTTTGCTCCCATCGCCGATTTTGACGCGCTCCTTTCCGCGGGCGACATCGAATATATCAGCGACGAGATCATCGGCGGCTTTATTGCCGACGCGGTGGCTTGTGCCAAGTCTCCCCGTGAGGGCGCGCGCGACCTGAAGCTGGTCTACACCCCCCTCAACGGCGCGGGCAGAATGTGCGTGACGAAGGCGCTGGATATGTGCGGCTTCACCGACGTGACCCTCGTGCCCGAGCAGACCGAGCCCGACGGCAATTTCCCCACCTGTCCTTATCCCAATCCCGAGATCCGCGAGGCGCTGCAGCTGGGACTTGACCTGATGCAGAAGACGGGTGCTGACCTGCTTCTTGCCACCGACCCTGACTGCGACCGCGTGGGTACTGCCGTTCCCGTGGGCGATTCCTACCGCCTCATCACGGGTAACGAGATGGGCGTTATGCTTCTTGACTATCTGTGCGGACTTCGTGCCGAGATGGGCACTATGCCCCAAAATCCTATGGCGGTCAAGACCATCGTGACCACCGATATGACCTACGAGGTCGCCAAGAAATACGGCGTTCGCATCGTGGACGTTTTGACGGGCTTCAAGTATATCGGCGAGCAGATCGCTCTTCTTGAGGAGAAGGAAACCCCCGAGGATTACCTTCTCGGCTTTGAGGAGAGCTACGGCTATCTTTGCTCTCCCTTCGTTCGCGACAAGGATGCGGTTTCCGCTTCGGTTCTTATCTGCGAGATGGCGAATTACTATCGCAAGCAGGGCAAGACCCTTGCTGACAGACTTGATGAGCTTTACGCCGAGTTCGGTGCATACCGCAATACGGTTGAGAGCTTTGCTTTCGAGGGAAGCGCCGGTATGGACACCATGCGAGGCATTATGGAAAAGCTTCGCGAGAATCCTCCTGCCGAGGTTCTCGGCCGCAGGCTGATGCTTGTCAACGACTATAAAAAGAGCGAGAGCGTCAGCGCCGATGGCAGTCGCCAGGTGATCAACCTTCCCAAGTCCAACGTGCTGAAGTTCGTCTACGAGGGCGGTCTTGGCATCATTGCCCGTCCCTCCGGAACCGAGCCTAAGCTGAAGATCTACTATACCATCAAGGCAGAGAATATGCAGGCCGCCGAGGAGCTTTGGCAGAAGCTTGCGGGCAAGAACGGTGCATTCGCATCGCTTGCGCTGAGCTGATTGAAGAATAACGAAGCCGAAGGGGATGCTCTTCGGTTTCGGCATTTTGCAAAGGAGAAAAAATATGTATGACGTGGTGATTATCGGCGCGGGAGTCGTGGGCGGTCTTCTGGCAAGAGCGCTTTCCCGATACGACCTTCGCGTATGTCTTGTGGAAAAAGAAAACGACGTGGCAATGGGTGCTACCAAGGCCAACAGTGCCATCGTTCACGCGGGCTTTGACGCCAAAGAGGGAAGTCTCAAGGCGAAGCTGAACGTGAGGGGCTCCGAGATGATGGAGCAGGTTGCCCGTGAGCTTGGTGTGAAATATCGCAGAAACGGTTCTCTTGTCCTCGCCTTTTCCGATGAGGATATGGAGACGGTAAAGGATCTGTACGTGCGCGGAACGGCCAACGGCGTAAGAGATCTTGCTGTTCTTGACGGTGAGGCGGTTCGCACGATGGAGCCCGCGCTGTCCGAGAACGTCAAGGGTGCGCTTTACGCGCCCACGGGTGCTATCGTTTGCCCCTATGAGCTGAATATTGCGGCGGTAGGTAACGCGATGGACAACGGCGTGGAGCTGATCCGCAATTTTGAGGTGGTCGGCATTGACCGCGAGGCGGACGGAATGGTAGTTCGTTCCTCCGACCGTGCCGTGAAGACCCGATACGTAGTCAATGCGGCGGGCGTGCATTCCGACGAGGTTGCGAGGCTGGCAGAGGACGAAAGCTTTTCGATCCGCCCTCGTCGCGGCGAATATATCCTGATGGACAAGACCTGCGGCGGCACCGTGGATCACACCATCTTCCGCACGCCGTCAAAGCTGGGAAAGGGTATTCTGATCACCCCCACGGTGGACGGCAATCTTCTGCTGGGTCCCACTGCCGAAGATATTGACGATAAAGAGGATCGCAATACCACCTCGGCAGGTCTTTCCGACGTGTTGAAGAACGCCGCCGAGGTGCTGACAAGGGTGCCCGCGGCCAAGAATATTACCTCCTTTACAGGTCTTCGCGCTACGGGTAGCACGGGGGATTTCATTATTAACAATCCCACCCACGGCTTTATCAATGCGGCGGGCGTCGAGAGCCCCGGGCTTTCCTCCGCTCCCGCGATCGCCGAGTATATTTGCGATCTGCTTGCCAAGGACGGACTGGTTCTTGTGGAAAAAGCAGATTTTGATCCCATCCGCAAGCCCACCCACGCCTTCCGTGAGATGAGCATCGAAGAGAAAAATGCCGTGATCAAGAAGGATCCCCGTTACGGAAAGATCGTTTGCCGCTGTGAGGGCATCACCGAGGGCGAGATCGTGGCGGCGGTACGTGAAAATCCCCCTGCTTTGGATATGGACGGCGTCAAGCGCCGCACCCGAAGCGGTATGGGACGCTGTCAGGGCGGCTTCTGCTCACCCTACGTGGTGGAGATCCTTGCGCGCGAGCTTGGCATTGCTTATGAATCGGTAACCAAGTCGGGCGGCAAATCGGTCGTTAACTTCGGTAAGACCAAGTAAGGAGGCGCGAGATGGAAAAGAAACAACTTGTCATTATTGGCGGAGGCCCCGCGGGTATGGCGGCGGCAGTCAGTGCTTACGATCGTGGCGTGCGCGATATGGTGATCCTTGAGCGCGATTCGCATCTTGGCGGCATCCTTACCCAGTGCATTCATAACGGATTTGGTCTTCACCGCTTCGGTGAAGAATTGACGGGTCCCGAATACGCGTGGCGCTATGAGGAAATGGTGCGCGAGCGCGGCATTGAAGTGATGACGAGCACTATGGTGCTTGACCTTGACGATACGCGCAAGGTTACCGCAATGAACAGTGAGCGCGGTGTTTTTGAGATCGAGGCAGAGGCGGTCATCCTTGCTATGGGATGCCGTGAGCGCCCCCGTGGCGCATTGAATATCGCGGGTTCAAGACCTGCGGGCGTGTTTACGGCGGGAACCGCGCAGAAATTCGTTAACGTCAAGGGCTATATGCCGGGGCGTGACGTGGTGATCCTCGGCTCGGGAGACATCGGTCTTATCATGGCGCGCAGAATGACCCTCGAGGGCGCAAAGGTGCACGCTGTGTGCGAATTGATGCCCTATTCGGGCGGTCTTGCACGAAATATCGAGCAATGTCTCAACGATTTCGGCATTCCCCTGCGACTGAGCCATACCGTGGTAGAGATCCACGGACGTGAGCGTGTCACGGGTGTGACCATTGCCAAGGTGGACGAAAACCGCCGACCCATTCGTGAGACCTTCGAGTATATTCCTTGTGATACCTTGCTTCTTTCTTGCGGTCTCATTCCCGAGAATGAGCTGACTCAGGGCGCGGGTATTGCGATGGACGGTAAAACCAACGGCGCGGTGGTGGATCAGAACCGACAGACCTCCATCGACGGCGTATACGCTTGCGGAAACGTGCTTCACGTGCACGATCTTGTGGACTACGTTTCGGGCGAGGCGGAAATTGCGGGTCGCGCGGCGGCCGAGAGAATTCTCGGAAAGGCGGTCGGCGCGGCGGATATTACCGTTGTCACCGACGGTCGCGTGCGCTATACCGTGCCGCAAAGGATCTCTTCGGAGGAAAATGCGGAAATCTATTTCCGTGTGTCCGACGTATACCGTGACGTGACCTTAACGGTCAAGGACGGCGATGAGGTGCTGTATTCTGCGAAGAAGATCAAAATGGCGCCCGGAGAGATGGAAAACGTGAAGCTGAAAAAAGAATTGCTTGCAGGACGGAGCGGTCACACGATTACCGTTTCTCTTGCGGAAAAGGGAGGGGAAGCAAAATGACGAGAGAATTGACCTGTATCGTATGTCCTCGCGGTTGCGACCTTTACGTGACCATTGAGGACGGAAAGGTGATCTCGGTGGGCGGAAATGCTTGCCGCCGAGGCGCCACCTATGCCGAGAATGAATGCACCCATCCCGTGCGCACCGTTACCTCTACCATGGCCTGCGAAAACGGCGCGGTCGTGGCGGTCAAGACCGATGCGCCTATCCCCAAGGAGCTGATATTTGACTGTATGAAGGCGATCAACGCCGCAAAGGCACCTGCCGGCACCAAGATCGGCGACGTGCTGATCGAAAAGGTGCTGGGAACCGAGGCGAACGTTGTAGCAACGGCAAATGTATAAAGGGAAGGAGAACTGAATTATGGGATTCAAGAGAGCCAATTGGCACAGCGGACTTACGTATAAGCAAGTTTGTGAGGAATGCAAGCAGGTAATGGTCTATACCGACCACCAGCTGGATTTTCGCCCCTGGTATCCGGATGGCTTTGTATATTGCTCCAGATGTCAGACGCCCTTGCGCCATAATGAGGCGTATGCGCTTCAGAATACGCCGGAGAATGTGTCCACGGCAGATTCTTCCGACACGTCTCGTGCGCTGTTTTGCACGTCCTGCGGAAGAAAATACGCGGAAACGGATAATTTCTGCGGTGGATGCGGAAAAAAGAGATAAGAAAAAACGGCTCCGAAAGGAGCCGTTTTTTATGCGTTTATCCGAAAACCTCAGCGGCGGCTACGGCGCGAAGACGGTCGGGGTCGATGCGGTCCCGTCCGTAGGCGTCGAAAAATCGGTCGCGATACGCGTCGGTTTTTAAGTTGAAATTCAGTGTCCACGCGCCCCAGAACAGGTCAACGTGGCGGTCGCCAACGCCGCCGTTTCCAAGGTCGATGAAGCCGCTGAAGCGCCAATCGTCAAGCAGAACGTTGGGCAGACAGTAGTCGCCGTGAAGAAGGATGTTCTGCTCAAAAAGATGTTGGCTCTCCTCAAGCGTGCGCCACGCCTCGTCGGCAGAGGAAAATCCCCAGTTATCGGGGAAGAGGGAGGCATCGTAAATGCCGTTTTCATAATTGTGCGCCGCCGTTTTCAGATAGGATTCCATACGGTTTTGCACGGGACAATCGGCGGCATCCGTCTCGTGAAGAGAGCGAAGCAGGATTGCTGTGGTGTCGCAAAGCCGTTTGGGATCGTCAAGATATTGCTGAAAAGTGCAATCCTCGCCCTGCACGCGCTCGGTCAGAAGCCAGTCGCGCGCCAAGGAACGGTAGGCAAGAACGGCAGAGGACAGTCCCTTTTTGTGGAAATATTCGTCAAGAGTCGCCTCGTTACGAAGGCTTCCCGTGGGGGCGGATTTCAGAAAATAACCGCCGTCCTTATCAATGAAGAGCACGCGCGCCTCGCGTGAGCAACTGCTGTCGTACACGGCGGCATTCTTCAGAAGGGCGTGAAATTCCTCGGGGATGGAGGTGAGGTCGGGATGAATGAGCGTTCGTTTCATAGCTTTTCACTCGCAGTCAAAGCGCTGACCCGTGACCGAGGGAACCGATTTTCCTGCCGTCATCTCGCTGATCCGTGCCGTTACCTCATCCACGCGGATATCGCGCACGGCAAAGGCAACCGTTACGTTGTCGGCAAAGATCGTATCGTCCACAATGGCGCCGAATTTGGGGAGCTCGGCGGCGATCTTCTGATAATCGGGATACGAGCAGGCGAGAGACAACTCGGCATAGGGCAAAAAGGTTGCGATCTCGGCGGCGTCAAGTGCCATCTTTGCGGCGGCAGAGTAGGCGCGAACCAGACCGCCCGCACCGAGAAGCACACCGCCGAAATAGCGGGTCACTACCACGCAAGCGTCGTCTACACCCGATTTGCGGATAACGTCAAGGACGGGAATACCCGCCGTGCCTTGGGGCTCGCCGTCGTCGGAATACCGCGCGGTCACGCCGCCGCAAAGGGTATAGGCGAACACGTTATGACGCGCGTCGCCGTGCTTGCCACGGATCTGCTTGACGAACTCCATCGCCTCGGCCTCGGTCTTCACGGGCTTCGCATAGCCGATGAACACCGAGCGTTTTTCTTCAAATTCCGCGCTGGCCTCGTGTCGGAGGGTCACGTAGGGTTTGCTGTCAGCCATGGTCGTTGCCTTTCTTTAATATTCTTCGGTCTTGGGGGGATTCTGATCGTATTTGCGGAGCATACCGCGCACCTTGGCGTCTACGGTGGCGCGCACGGTCACGCCGTCGGCACCGTATTCCACGTCCTCGACGGTTGCATTCTTGTAGAGAATGTTCAAAGCACCCTGCTCGGCGTTGGGAATAACGAAGGTTGCTACCGTTTTTCCGTTATGAAGAATGGCCTCAAGGGTCTCCACAAGCTTGTCTACACCGTCACCGCTCTTGGCGGAGATGCAGACCGTCTTTTCCTCGTCGGTGTTGAGCACGGAGGAGGGAGGAGTAGCCATACCGCGGTCGCACTTGTTAAAGACGTAAAGCGTGGGCTTTCCTGCGGCGCCAAGCTCCGAAAGAAGCTCTTGGGTGACGCGCAGCTGGGTGGGATATTCCTCGTCGGAGGCGTCCACAAGGATCATCAGCACGTCGGCGTAGACCGCCTCGTCAAGGGTCGACTTGAAGGCCTTGACCAGATGATGAGGCAGGTTGCGGATAAAGCCTACCGTGTCGGTGAGAAGAATGCTCTCGCCGCCGGGAAGCTCGAATTTTCTCGTGGTGGGGTCAAGGGTTGCAAAAAGCTTGTCCTCGGCGAGAATGCCCGCGTCGGTCAGGCGGTTCAGGAGAGTGGATTTGCCCGCGTTGGTGTAGCCTACGATGGCTACCTTGGCAATGCCGCTCTTATCGCGTGCCGCGCGCATAGTGCGGCGGTTCTTGTCCAGCACCTTCAGCTCGGCCTCAAGGGCGGTGATGCGGCGGTGCATATGACGCTTGTCGCTCTCCAGCTTGGATTCACCGGGACCTCGGGTACCGATACCACCGCCAAGTCGGGACATTTCCGCACCCTTACCCGTAAGACGGGGCGCGGTATATTTCAGCTGTGCAAGCTCTACCTGGAGCTTTCCCTCACCGGTCACGGCGTGAAGGGCAAAAATATCCAGGATCAGCATAGAACGGTCGATGACGCTGACCGCAAGCTCGTCCTCAAGATTGCGGATCTGGGAAGGGGAGAGGTCGATATCAAATACCGCAAGGTCGATCTCATTGGCCTCGCAGATATCCTTCAGCTCCTTGACCTTGCCGCTTCCGATGACGGTGCGGACGTCGGGCGTATCCTTGTTCTGTATCAGTCTTGCCACGACCACGCCGCCTGCGGTGTCCACAAGGCGCTCAAGCTCCGCAAGACTCTTTTCGGTTTCCGCAAGGCGCGCGTTGTCGGTACAAAGGGTCACAAGCACCGTGCGGCTTTCGGATATGTTCTGTTTGTTATCTTCCATAGTAAATACCTCCTTGGTGAAAAACAATAAGGGCAAGCCGTGCGTGCGCACAACTTGCCCGATTGCTTCGATAGGAAAGTTTGCCGTCAAGCAGATTACTTAGATGCCTCAAGTCTCTTCTTGAACTTATCAACTCTACCGCCAGCGTCAACAAACTTCTGCTTACCGGTAAAGAAGGGATGGCACTTAGAGCAAATTTCTACTCTCATCTCTCCGCTCGTGGTGGACTTCGTCGTTACGGTCTCGCCGCAAGCACACTTGATAACCACTTCTTCGTAATTAGGATGGATTCCGGACTTCATTTTATTTACACCTCGCTTTACTACAAATATTCACAATGCACTGTATTATATCACAAACTTTTCGGAAATGCAAGGGTTTTTGAAAAATTTTTTTATTTTTTTGGAAACTTACAGTTTACTGCAGAGTTCCTCCCGTAAATGGGCGATGATTTTCTTCTCCAGACGGGAAATATAGGATTGCGAGATGCCGAGGCGATCGGCCACTTCCTTTTGGGTCATTTCCTCACGTCCGCCAAGCCCGTAGCGCATCTCAATGATCTCCCGCTCCCTCGGATCTAATGCTGCCACGGCGCGGCGGATGGTCTCTTTTTCTTCCCGCTGCTCGATCTCGTAGACGATGTTGTCCTCGTCGTTGCCCAGTACGTCGGACAGAAGAAGCTCGTTTCCGTCCCAATCTACGTTGAGAGGCTCGTCGATGGAGATCTCGCACCTTGTGCCCGAAAATTTCCGTATATACATTAAGATCTCGTTTTCAATACAACGGGAGGCGTAGGTGGCAAGCTTGATATTTTTGTCGGGGCGGAAGGTGTTGATGGCCTTGATGAGCCCTAAGGTGCCGATGGACACCAGATCCTCAATGCCCGTTCCCGTGTTTTCAAAGCGCTTGGCGATGTAGACCACAAGGCGGAGGTTGTGCTCGATCAAAAAGCTTTTCGCCTCCTGGGAGAGCTCGTCTCCCGACAGAAGCGCGGCTTCTTCCTCGCGGGAAAGGGGCGGAGGAAGAACGTCGGGGCCGTTGACGTAATAGATGCCCCTTGGTTTTTTGGAAAAGAGGGAGCGCCAAAGACGGCGAATGGAGAGGAGAAAACCTTTCATATTGCAGATCCTTTCTTCGTTTACGTCAGAAGCTCGGGGGGCAGAAGTGCCGTGCAGGTACGTAAGGGGGCACGGACTCTGGCAAAGCCGATGAGGGCATCGGCGGTGCGCGTTCGGTTTCCCGTGCGGATCACGATGCTGTCGGGGCGCAGGGCGAGTATCAGCCCGTCGGCCTCCACCGAGCTTGTGGGGATCAGTCGCACACGGGCGGCGAGAGACGATGGGAGGCGTCCAATGGCGTCGGTATCCCATTTGGTAATGCCGCCGCACTCGGCAGGGAGAAGGGCGGCCGTATGCTTGACGTCTGCCACGATCACGGGGCGTCCGCTGAGGGTGTCCCGAAGAAGATTTCCACTGTCGCACATCGCCTCAAGCACCGCTTTTTTGTCGCCAAGACGAATCTCTACCTGCGCCTGTGTGACCTGGGCGCGCCTTCGGAGAAACCGTCCGCCAACCCAAGTGACCAAGGAGGAAAGAGCGGTGACCGCGGCAAAAAGCCAAAGGGGAATGCTGCCGTCGTCCCGAAAGGAGTCCAAGGGCGGATCGGCGCGGTTCATCCCATTGAAAACCGCCGTCATAATGCCGCCGAGAAGCACGGATGCCAGAAAGAACGCGCCCGACGAGAGGGCAAGGGCGGCAATGCTGTCCTTTTTATGCCAAAAGGCGACGAAGCAAATGAAAAGCCCTGCGAGAATATCGATGGCAATGCCCGTGTCAAGAATCAGCGCAGCTACGGAATATGCACCGCCGAGCGTAGCGGCGATCAAGGCCCGAGGGAGGGGAAGCGGCTTTGCCAAAAGACGGGCTACAAGAAAAAAGCAAAGGAAGTCCATACTGAAATTGATCAGAAACAGCAGGTCGGCGTAAACGGTCTCGGTCACGGTCTCATCTCCCTTCGTTTTTACTCATTATAGCGCACGGCGCGTAAGAAAAATGTCAAAACTCGCTTGTGTTTTATAAAAAGAGAAAAAATATTGAGAATAAAAAAGTGTTTTTTCTTTTTTTGTGTATATTATATAGTGAAACATTATAATTAATGGAGGAAATCGAATGGCAACCGTTCGCGAATTGTTTTTGGAGCAAGAAAAAACGACACTTTCCGAGTACGCCTTTCTGACGGCAAACAGCAGAGGTCGTGACTATCCCTATACCCCTTGCGAAAACAGAACCGAGTTCCAGCGAGACAGAGATAAAATTATACATTCGGAGTCCTTCCGATGCCTGATGAACAAGACCCAGGTATTCCTGGCACCTAACGATGCGCATTACCGCACCCGTCTGACCCACACCCTTGAGGTGACGCAGATCGCGCGGATCATTGCCAGAGCCCTGCGCCTGAACGAAGACCTCTGCGAGGCCATCGGTCTTGGACACGATCTTGGACATACGCCCTTTGGTCACGCGGGTGAGGCGGCGATGCAGAGCTGTTACTCTCCCGACTTCACTCACTACAAGCAGAGCCTTCGCGTGGTGGAGCGTCTTGAGAATCGCGGTCGTGGACTGAATCTTACATACGAGGTCCGCGACGGTATCGTCAACCACACGGGCAATCATATGGCGTCCACCCTTGAGGGCGTTATCGTAAAATTTGCCGACCGTATCGCGTATATCAACCACGATATCGACGACGCGTGCCGTGCGGGTATCCTTTCTATCGGTGACATCCCCCGCGAGATCCGCGAGGTGGTGGGAGACGGACACAGCCAGCGCATCAACGCCATGGTTACCTCCGTCATTGATTTCAGCACGGGAAAGAACTGTATCGGCATGACCCCCGAGATCGGCGAGGCCACCGATAAGCTTCGTACCTTTATGTTTGAAAACGTGTACTGCAACCCCATTGCCAAGGGAGAAGAGGATCGCGCCCAGGAGGTTCTGGTTCGCCTCTTTGAGTACTACGTGCGGCATCCCGAGGAAATGCCGACCCTCTTCTATGAAAACACCAAAAACGAGGGCGTGGAGCGTTGTGTCTGCGACTTTATTTCCGGTATGACTGACCGCTACGCCATCGAGCAATATAAGGAGCTGTTCGTTCCCAAGGTATGGAGGGGAAGAGGCTGATGGCAATACCAAGAGAAATTATTGAGGAGATCCTGTACCGCACGGATATCGAGTCGCTTGTCGGCTCTTACGTCAGCTTGCGGCGTTCGGGCTCCAACTGTCTTGGTCTGTGTCCCTTTCATAGTGAGAAAACGCCTTCGTTCAGCGTTTCGCCGGGTAAAAAGATGTTCTATTGCTTCGGTTGCGGCGCGGGCGGAGACGCCATTACCTTCGTGATGAAGGCGGAGAATCTGGAGTACGTTGACGCCATTGAATTTTTGGCGGCGCGCGCCGGTGTCACCATTCCGCAGGACGGAAAGGTGGAGATGGGTATGTCCCGCCGACGCGTGTTCGATATGAACCGCGACGCGGCTAAGTTCTTCCGTGATTGCCTTTTCGATCCGCGATACGGACGGGAGGGTCTGCAGTATCTGACCGAGGCAAGAGGACTCACGCCTTCCTTTATCAAGCATTTTGGTCTTGGCTACTCGCCAAACGACTTCGGAATGCTGACAGACCATATGAAAAAGCTTGGCTACACCGAGGAGGAGCTGGTCACAGGCTTCCTGTGCGGTAAGAGCCAGAAAAACGGACGTACGTACGATTACTTCCGCAACCGCGTGATGTTCCCCATCATTGACGTGACGGGTAACGTGATCGCATTTGGCGGACGCGTGATGGACGATTCCACTCCCAAATATCTGAACTCCTCGGATACACCGGGATTCAAAAAGAGCAAAAATCTGTTTGCTTTGAATTTCGCTAAAAATCATTGCGACGAAAGCCTGATCCTCTGCGAGGGATATATGGACGTTATCGCTCTCCACGCGGCGGGCTTTTCCAATGCGGTGGCGACGCTGGGCACCTCCCTTACGGCAGAGCAGGCGCGAATGATGACCAAATACACCAAGAAGGTGCTGGTCTCCTACGACTCGGACGAGGCCGGACAACGGGCGGCGGATCGCGCCATCCGAATTCTTGGCGACGTGGGACTTGACGTTCGCGTGCTCAAGCTTCCGGGTGCCAAGGACCCCGATGAATTTATCAAGAAATTCGGTGCCGACCGTCTCCGATCGGTATTGAACGAAAGCAAGACGTGGTTCGACTTTAAGGCGGATGCCATCTTTGCCAAGTACGACCTTGAGGCGACGGGCGGCAGATTGAAGGCCTCCGAGGAGATCTGTAACGTGATCGCTACTGTTCCATCGCAGATCGAGCGCGAGGTGTATATCACCCAGACCGCGCCGCGCCTAGGCCTTACGGTGGACGTTATGAAAAACAACGTCAGCCGCTTGATTGGCAAGATGAAGGCGGGCGAGCAGGCGAAAAACCTGAACGCCATCAAAATGTCGATCCAGAACTACGGAGACCGCATCAATCCCGACGCCGTGAAAAACGTAGCGGCAAACGCCTGTGAGGAGGGCATTCTCGGACTTCTTCTGATGTACGAGGAGCATCGCGCGGCGGTGGCCTGCGGCAAGGTGGTTCTTCGCGAGGAGGACTTCTTTACCGAGCTCGGAAAGCGGATCTTTACGGCTATTATGGAGCTTCACGCCTCGGACGGCGGATTTATGTTCGCGCTTCTTGGCGAGCGGTTTACTGCGGACGAGATCGGACGCATCCAACGTATGATCCAGGCGCGGGACAAGCTGACCGACAACGGAACGCGAGTGCTCTGCGAGCATATTGAGCGTCTTCGCGAGGCCACGCGCAGCAAAAGCGAAAAAGCGGGGCTTGACGACCTGCTGAAGGCAAAGCGCCAACAGCTTCAGGACAAGAAAACCAAGGGCTGACAGCCCAAAATAAAATTACGGCCGAGAGCCATGGAAAGGAATCCCAAAGCATTTGGGAAAGCAAAATTATGACTGCAAAAACCGAAATTGTAAACAACGAAGAAAAGAAGGTCGACGTTGAAGAGCTGATACAGAAGGGTAAGAAGGGTGCATTGTCCAGCGACGATATCGATGAGGCCATGGAGGAAATGAATTACGACATGGACAGCCTCGATAAGCTGTACGAGACCCTTGAGGATCACGGCATTCCGCTTCCCGGTGACGCGGACGCAAGCGACATCGCCGAGATCGAAAACGAGGTGGCTCGCTACGGTAAGGGCGAGAACATGGAAAAAATGCTCCGTCAGGAAGGACTTTCCATCGATGACCCCGTTCGTATGTATCTGAAGGAGATCGGACAGGTTCCGCTTCTTTCCGCAGAGCGCGAGAAGGAGCTTGCCGAGATCATGGCGACCTCTTCCGACGAGCAGGAAAAGGAAAAGGCAAAGAACGAGCTGGTTGAGGCCAACCTTCGTTTGGTTGTAAGTATCGCAAAGCGTTACGTAGGAAAGGGTATGTTCTTCCTGGATCTGATTCAGGAAGGAAACCTCGGTCTTATGAAGGCGGTGGACAAGTTTGACTCCTGCAAGGGCTTCAAGTTCTCTACCTACGCGACCTGGTGGATCCGTCAGGCCATCACCCGTGCCATTGCCGACCAGGCCAGAACCATCCGTATTCCCGTTCATATGGTGGAGACCATCCACAAGGTTACCCGTTATTCCCGTCAGATGCTCCAGGAGCTTGGCCGCGAGGCAACGGCAGACGAGATCGGGGAAAAGATGGGTATGAGCGCCGAAAAGGTGCGTGAGATCTTGAAGATCGCCCAGGACCCCGTTTCTCTGGAAACGCCTATCGGTGAAGAGGAAGACAGCCATCTTGGCGACTTTATTCCCGATGAGGATGCGCCCGAGCCTTCCGAGGTTGCCTCCGCTACCATTCTTCGTGAGGTCATTGAGCGCGAGCTGAACACTCTGACGCCCAGAGAGGCTCACGTCATCAAGCTTCGCTTCGGTCTTTACGACGGAAGAACCCGCACCCTCGAGGAGGTTGGTAAGGAATTTGACATTACCCGTGAGCGTATTCGTCAGATCGAAGCCAAGGCACTCCGTAAGCTTCGCCATCCCAGCAGAGCAAGACATTTGAAGGGCTTCTTGGATTGATTTGAATTTGTTTATATGTGACAAAAAAGGCTGCCATGATTTGGCATAATGACAAAAACCTTGTTTGAATGCCCAAAAAAAGAAACGCTTTTTGGGAAATGCGACGATGGATTTTTGCTTGCATTTCGACGGATGGTGATTTAAGATCGATTTCGTCCGTTTGGTCACAAAAAATTCACTTGACATTATATAAGATTTGATGTAAAATAGTAAAGAGTTAAAATGACCGAGTCTTGCAACCGTTGCAAGGTTCGTTTTGCGGATTCTTCCGCGCAGATATCGTCAACCCGCGGTGACGCTTGGTCTGCAACGAAATGTTACCGCCGCCGGAGAAATGGAGAACCATAATGAGTAAAAGATTAATGAGCCTTGTGCTGTGCGTTCTGATGCTGCTGAGCGTCTTCCTCACCTCTTGTAAGGACGAGGGAGTCGAGGTCAGCGCTTCGGACTCTGCCAAGACGCTTACTATGCTTGTGATCACCGAGACCCAGGTGATTTACACCGATGACGAGTACGAGGCACTGAGTGCTGACCAAAAGGCTCATGTTGATGCCGTTCGCGAGCAGTATACTGCCGTTGAGGAGGCGATCAACAAGATCACCAAGTCCAAGTATAAGACCCAGCTTAAGATGTACTACTACACCGAGGAGCAGTACTACGACATTCTTGAGGAAAAGCTTGAGAATCTTGAAGAGTACACCCAGAACGCTACTACGGCGAAGAAGTACTATACCAACTTCAAGCGTACCGAGAAGTATGCGGGTAACACCGATGAGTTTCTCGTTTACGAGAAGTTCTGTCAGACCTATCCCGATATGGCAATGTACATAGATGCTCCTGTTGTTGCCGAGGAAGAGGAAGAACAGAAGACCAGCGAGATCAAGGAGATCAAGTATCCCGAGGTCAGCGAGGATCAGGTTGATATTCTCTTTATCGGTAGCTACGATCAGTATATGGATTATATCGACAGAGCATGGCTTACCAAGCTTGACACCCTCTTGAACAGCAACGTTGCCAAGAAGCTGAGCTCCTACGTATATCCCGCGTTTATGGCTGCGGCAAAGACCGAAAAGGGTTACTTCGCCGTTCCCAACAACACCCTGGTAGGCGAGTACACCGTTCTTCTTATCAACAAGGAGATGTGCGATAAGTACTCCGATATCAACCAGCTTGCCAGCCTTTCCGACGCGCTTCCTCTTGTAAGGGACGTTGCTAAGTACGAGACCAACATCGATCCCGTTTGGTGCGACAGCTATCTCGGCTACACCAATACCCACTTCTGGTCTATGAGCTACCAGAAGGTAGACTACGTTGACGACGCAGGCGTTTCCAAGAGCACCTACGAGTATGAGATCGATTCTTCCGCATTCTCCGTTCTCGGTTCCGTATACAGTAAGGACTACGAGGCACTTACCGCGGACAAGAGCTATTTCGCATTCAACAACCTTCTGAACGACACCAACTTCCGCAACCAGATGGTTGCACTCAAGACGATCGAGCTTGAGGGCTACGTTGGCGCAGAGGGCTCTACCAATGATTTCGCAGTCGGCGTATTCAAGGGATCGGGAAGAGAACTTGAGGCGTTTGAGGAAGATTATTATATTGTAACTCTTGAAAATCCCGTAGCAACTGAAGAGGACCTCTTCGGTAGCATGTTCGCTCTTTCTACCTTCACCTCCAGCGACAACCGTAATGCGGCAATGGAGATCATCACCCTGATCAATACCGATGAGGATTTCAGAAATCTTCTTCAGTACGGTATCAAGGGCACCAACTATGAGGTGAACGATGACGGATGCGCAGAGCGACTTCCCGAGAACCTCTATATGATGGACGTATATAAGACCGGTAATATGTTCGTTGCATATCCCGATGCGGACAGAGGTATGGATCAAAAGACTTGGGATTACGCAAAGTCTCAGGACCTTGACGTAAAGAGCAATCCTACCCTTGCTTTCACCGTGGCCTGGGAGGATTCCCCCAGCCGTGATTGTATTGATATGGTAAACAAGGCAAGTGCTGAGTTCGTTGCGGCTGCCGCAGAGTGCAAGACCGTTGAGGAGTACGAGAACCTGATTACCAGATACGTCAGCCGTATTGAGGCGGGCGACTACCGTGACATTAAGCAGACGGCAATGAATGCGTTCCTGGAGACTCAGGACAGCAACTTCCCCATCGCAACGCTCTACCGCTTGTGGAGCATCCAGATGGGCTATCTGGCCGGCTAAAATCAAAAAAGAGACACGCCTTGTGACTTCAGGGCGTGTCTCTCTTAATCTGGGAGAGGATAAACCGATGAAATATACACATATTATATGGGACTTTAACGGCACCATACTGAACGACGTGCAGGCCTGCATTGAGTCGGTCAACGTTTTGCTGGCCGCAAGAGGACTTGACGAGATTGCTTCCGTTGAGGATTACCGCGCCATTCAGGAGTTTCCCGTTATCAATTACTATGTGAAGCTGGGATTTGATTTCGACAAGGAGTCCTTCGACGACGTAGCCGTTGAGTGGGTCAAGGAATATTGGAGCCGTTTCCCCGATGCTCGGGTGTATCCCGAGGTTCTTGAAACCATCGCACGCTACCGCGCTGAAGGCGTCAAGCAGATCCTGTTGTCGGCCACCGAGCTTTCTATGCTGCAAAAGCAGGTGAAGGATATGGGAATCGCCGATTGCTTCGATGAGGTGTGCGGAATGAATAATATCTACGCCCACGGAAAGATCTCGCTTGGCGAGAAGTGGCGCGAAAATCATCCGGAGGCGAAGGTGCTGTTCGTGGGCGATACCGATCACGATCTGGCGGTGGCGAAGGCTATCGGCGCGGATTGCGTTCTCTTCGCGGGCGGACATCAGGCGCGCGCTCGTCTTGAGGCAAACGGTTGCCCCGTGATCGATTGCTTCTCGGAGCTGAAAAATTACCTATAATATATTAGTAGGGGTTAATTGCTCGGACAAGAGGAGCTCCTCGAAGGCGTTGACGGCGGCACGGCGTGCTTTTTCAAAATCCGCAGTCGCCCCGTGTTCGGCATAAACGAAAAGTTCATCCAAGGCATTGTTGATCATTTCTATTTCGGTGTGATTGACGGTGATTTGGATGAACTTTTTGTTTTTGTCCCATTTTTGCTGAAGCTCCTCGATTTTTGGCAGTACATCCGCGCGAGGGATGGATGCAATGTCTTCGCAGACGCAAACGGCATCGGCGGCAAAGCCTTCAATATAATAATAGTTGCCGCACATGGCGATGAGCATAACCGCAGATGCGCAAATGATGATATAGAACGACTTCATTGCTTTTTCCTTTTTGTGATTACTTGGTTTCGCTTTATGACGGAAACCGTCTCGGCATCATCTACCGTCATCAAATATATGTCACGAAGCGCTACTTTTTTCTTTTCGAGCGTTTCGTCCAGCCAACGTCGGCTCTTTTTAACAAGACGAAGACCGTGTTCGTTGACCGTGCCGTCCGATACGATAATATGGCAAAGTCCGCTGTCTGCGATCTTGACGTTGAGATCCTTTCGGGTAGGCTGCTCGTAGTCGGCTTTTTTGATTACCGTCATTTTTCCGTTTTGCTCGATAATGGCATAATCCACCTCGTTGACGTTCGTTACGTCCTTTTGTCTGAGTTCGCTGAGAAGCTCGTCGATGGATATGCGGTTCTTCAGGAGCTCTGTGTGATCAATGACGCCTTTCCGTATGATCATACTGGGGCGTGTGGAGAGGAGCCCTTTGAGCTTCGGACGTTTCGTTAAGAGCAGGGAAGTGACGATCTCGAAGGCGGTAATGGCAAGAATGGGCACCAAGGCGTAGGAGAGCGGGATCTCCGGATTGGTAATGGGGAGGGCGGCAATGTCGGATAGAAGAAGCGTGCTGACAAGCTCGGAAATTTCCAGCTCGCCCAACTGCCGCTTTCCCATCAATCGCATAGTGACCAAAAGAAATATATATATGATAACTGTCCGAATCAGCAGGATAAACATACGCGCTCCCAAAAGGTTTTTTACTATTTTCTCGCGTCAAAGGGCGGTTTATTCCCGGAAATGCCACGGTTTTGTTTATTTTGACCAATATGGGCGTGAAATATTTTGTCGTTTTTCCAATTTTGACAGTTGACAAAACGAGGGAAAAGTGATACAATAACAAAGCTGTCCGCAAAAAGGGAGCTTCGGAAATCTCCGAAAAGAAATTTCGAAAAAATTTCAAAAAAGCTATTGACAAACATAGCATGCTGTGCTATAATGGCAAGGCTTCCCCTAAAAAGGCAGCAAATCGGTCATTGAAAATTGAACAACAAGAGGAAAGTACAAGCATTGGGACATGGAAACATGTCAGTATGTGCGAGAACGGAACTCGAAGATTCTGAGAGAAATACTACTCAAACAAAAAGTAAAGAGCAATCAAGCT
>JAZLBM010000076.1:0-2000 GCA_045613705.1 Eubacteriales bacterium
TAGAGAAGGTGTCGGCAGAGCCGACGGATGAGTGTGCGCCAATTGATGTAATATCAGACTCCGCACCCTCATCAGTCACCTCCGGCGACAGCTTCCCCATCTTGGGGAAGCCTTTGGTTCGGCGTGTTCATACTGCGCCGACAAACATCAATTTCCCGTATTCAATTTCTCCTCAACAGAAAAAGTAAAAGCCGCACGGAAATCCGTGCGGCGATCCTATCCAATAAGGCTTCAATCTTCCTACGACGGCATTATCCGTATCAGGTTAAAGGGTTTGGAGTCTTCCATCTCAGCCGACCAAGGTCAGCACCCCTGATTTCTATGCGGTTTTTCTGTGGCTATTGTAGCACACCGCGCCGCCCTTGTCAAGTCCCTCATAAAATTTTTCAAATCTAAAAAAAGCACTTGCCCCGAGGGGCGTTTTGTGATATACTGAATTTATCTATGGATATCTGTTATAAAAGAAAGAAGTGAACGACCTTGACGAAGGCTTTGTCAGTTTTCAAGTCCCGTAGAAACGATCTGGATATGACCGAGGGAAGCATCGCGGGCAAGATCCTGCAGTTTGCTCTTCCCCTTATGGCGGGCAGTCTGTTTCAGCAGCTTTACAACCTTGTGGACACCTGGGTCATCGGACAGACGGGCATCGACGGTGCCTATGCCGCCGTTGGCACGATGGGTCCTGTTATCAATATTCTCATCGGCTTTTTCCTGGGTCTGTCCAGCGGTGCGGGCGTTATCATCTCCCAGCAGTTCGGCGCGGGCAACGAGGAACGGGTGCGCAAGACGGTACATACCGCCCTCACTATGACCCTCATTATGGCGGCGATCTTCACTGTCGTCGGCATTTTGATGGCCCCCACGCTTCTCAATTTTATGCTTCATAACGAGGACGGCACAAGCACTGTCTATCCCCACGCCAAGTCCTATCTGACCATCTATTTTGCAGGCGTTTCGGGTCTTATGATCTACAATATGGGCGCAGGCATTCTGCGCGCCATCGGTGACTCTCAGCGCCCCTTCTACTATCTCGTTGTATCGGCACTGACCAACATCGTTCTTGACTTTGCCTTCGTCTTCGGTCTGGATATGGGTGTTGCGGGCGTGGCACTTGCCACCGTTATCGCCCAGGCCGTATCCGCTACCCTTGTGGTGATCGCCCTGCTTCGCGCCAAGAACTGTGTGAGGCTGACCCTCCGCGATCTCGGCATTGACGGCGGCGTGCTTGGGCAGATCGTGCGCGTGGGCATCCCCGCGGCGCTGCAGATGGCGCTGACCTCCTTCGCCAACGTGTTCGTGCAGTCCTACGTGGCGGGCATCAACGTGGTAGCCCCCGAGGGCTTTACCGCCGCCGAAGCTCAGGCGCATTGCCTTGGCGGATGGACCTCCTACTCCAAGATCGATATGCTTCTCTTCCTGCCCGTGCAGGCCCTCGCCCTTGCGGTGACAACCTTTGTGGGTCAGAACCTGGGTGCGGGACGGATCGACCGCGCCAAGCGCGGAACCAAGATCGCCTTCCTTATGTCTGTGGCGGCCGCCGCCTCCCTTATCGTGGCGGTGGAGATCTTCGCGCGCCCCATTGCTTCGCTGATCAACAAGGACGCGTACATTCTGGAATACGCCGTTCTCTTCCTTCGTTGGATCTCCCCCTTCTATCTGCTTTGCTGTGTCAATCAGATCTTCTCGGCGGCGCTCCGCGGTGCGGGCAACACACGCGCGCCTATGATCATCATGCTGACCACCTTCGTGGGTGTGCGACAGATCTATCTGTACGTGATGTCCAATTTTATCTCCAACGATCCCCTGCCCATCGCCTTCGGCTATCCCGTGGGCTGGCTGACTTGCGCCATCACTACACTCGTTTATTATTTCTGCATTTTCCGCTACGAAAACAGCAAACGCCTCACAGATAAGTGACAAGGGGAATACAATATAAATTGATGTTTGTCGGCGCAGTATGAACACGCCGAACCAAAGGCTTCCCCAAGATGGGGAAGCTG
>JAZLBM010000077.1:0-5929 GCA_045613705.1 Eubacteriales bacterium
CTACAAGCAGCTTCTGATGCTGTCCGGCTTTGACCGCTACATTCAGATTGCCCGTTGCTTCCGCGATGAGGATCTTCGTGCTGACCGTCAGCCCGAGTTCACCCAGATCGACCTTGAGATGTCCTTCGCGACGCAGGAAGACATTATGTCTATGAACGAAGGCTTCATCGCCCGTTGCTTCCGTGAGGTTATGGGCATTGAGATCGAGACGCCTATGCGCCGTATGACCTTTGCCGAGGCTATGGACAACTACGGCAGCGACAAGCCCGACACCCGTTACGATATGCTCATAAGCGACCTCTCCGACACCGTGAAGGATTGCGGCTTTGGCGTATTCACCGACGCCATCAAGGGCGGTGGAAGCGTCCGCGCCATCGTGGCAGAGAACGGCGCCGCCACCCTCACCCGTAAGGAGATCGACAAGCTGACCGAGCACGCACGCGGCATCGGTGCCAAGGGTCTTGCTTACATCCGTTGGGTTGACGAGGCACCCAACTGCTCCTTCGCCAAGTTCCTGTCGGAGGACGAGCTTGCGGCTATCATCGCAAAGCTTGGTATGAAGCAGGGCGACGTTGCCCTCATCGTTGCCGACAAGAACAAGGTCACCCTTCCCGTTCTCGGCGCCCTCCGTACCCTTGTTGCCAAGAAGCTTGACCTCATTCCCGAGGGCAAGTTCAACTTCCTTTGGATCACCGAGTTCCCCTTCTTCGAGTGGAACGAGGACACCCAGCATTGGGATGCTATGCACCACCCCTTCACCATGCCTCTTGAGGAATGTCTTGACAGCCTTGAGTCCGATCCCGGCTCGGTTCGCGCCAAGTGCTACGATATGGTTCTCAACGGCACCGAGCTTCTGTCCGGCTCCATTCGTATCACCGACTGGCAGCTGCAGGAGAGAATGTTCAACGCCCTCGGTCTCACCAAGGAAGAGATCGATGCCAAGTTCGGCTTCCTTGTGGACGCCTACAAGTACGGCGCACCGCCCCACGGTGGCTCGGGTATGGGTCTTGACCGTCTGGCCATGGTTATGTGCGGTGCGGACAGCCTTCGCGACGTTATCGCCTTCCCCAAGGTACAGAACGCGTCCGAGCTGATGTCCGGATGCCCCGCTCCCGCCGACCCCAAGTCCTTAGCAGAGCTGGATCTCTCCATCGTAGAGAAGGAATAATTAACAAAAATCACCTCCCCAAGCATATTGGGGAGGTTTTCTTTTTGCGTATAAATTGGTGTTTATCGGTGTGTTCGCACGAACAAAATGACGCGAACCGTACCTTGTAGGGCGGTGCCTTGGTGCCGCCGAAAATGTGCGGTTTATCGGTTGTTACGGCGGGAGCAAGCCCCCGCCCTACGGTGTTTGTGCGAAACCCAAACATACCTATAAATCAAAATATGAACGCAAAAAAGAACCGCCGCGAGGGTACTCGCGGCGGTTTTCTCTATGGGAGTATTATTTCACGTAGTCCACGCCGTCAAAATATTCGATGAGGGCGTAGGTATTCTTATTGACCATGGCCAACTGTTCGGTGAAGTCGCTATAGATCTCGAAATCCTGATTCCAGTCAACGAGTCCCTTATTGGCACTCTGCGCCGCGGCGGGCGATCCGATGAGGTCGGTGGGGTCGTTATCAATAAACTGGAACTGGAACCAACCTACGTTGTGCTTACATTGAAGCAGCTTCAAGCAGAAGTTCTGATAGAAGTATCCGCGCTCACGCTGGGTGGCAACGACCCATCCGGCACCGCCGTTGTTGTTCATAGGCACGCCGTTGGCGTCAAAGGAATCGTTACCCTTGGAGTAGAACTCGGTGACCACGAAGGGAATGCCGAGCCACGCGCCAAGCTGATCCAGGGTGGGAGGGCCGTCCTTGGTATCGCGGCTGGTGGGGATCTCCCAAACGTGGTAGTAGTTGATGCACATAATATCGCACCAATAGCCGGTGAAGCGCATGATCCACTCCCACTTTTCACAGTCGATCAGGTAGCGGTTGCCAAAATACATACGGTTGGGAGCATACTTGTCAAGCGTCTCGGAGCAGACCTTGTAGTAGCGGTCGTAAACGAAGCCCTTGAAAAGATCCCAAAGGTCAACGCCCAGCTTCTCGCAGTACTTATCGATATCCTCGATCGAGGGATTTTCCTCGCCCGTAATATTCTTATACCACGTCCACGCGCACACGTAAGAATACATAAAGACGGGCTCGGTATAGTCAAGCGACAGATAAGACGCCAGCATTCCGTCCCTCATCAGCACCTCGTTATCCGAGGTGTAGCCGATAATGTCGGTTCTGTGCGCATCTACGCTCATTCTGTATTTCACGCTGTTTTCTACGTACGTCTCAAACGCAGGGTCGAACACAGGCATAGCACCGCCTGCAAACTGGGGCACACCGCCGCCGTTATCAATGGTGGCTCCCACGCTTGTGGAATAGGCGTTGATGCCGCTGAAGGTGCCCAGAATGGGAATCGAAGGCTCCACGTCCCGTGTTTCGTTTGCCACCGCGCTGGCTACGTTGATATACAGATCCTCCACGGCCCAACGGGTTGCGGCAATGGCCCATTTTTCATAGGTGCCGAAGACGCGGAGCGCCGACTCCTTCTGCGCCTCGGAGGTGCTGATATAGGCGTATTTGAGGTGGGAGGTGCCGTGGATATGCACAAGGTTACCAAGGGGATCCACAACCCACCATCTGTCGCCGATCTTGGTGGTGTAATAATAGCCCGTCGCCTCCTGCTTTTCGGCAGAAAGGACGCCGCCGTAGCGGTCTACGTCGTATACCGTCTCGGTGTAATCCTTGAGGTCGGACACAAGTCGGGTGTCGAAGACGTAGCTCGTCGAGCTTCCGTTACCACCGCGCGCCGAAACCTTGAGGTTGTATTCGTCGCTGTTGGTCGTTACCGACATAAGAATAGTCGCCCTTCTTGAGGATCTCCTGATAGCGGCCGTACCAGCTGTCGTACATCTCCTCGGCGTATGCCCAGAGAGCGTCGTTCGCGGCACTGTCCGACAGGAGGGCCTTCTCATAGTTGCTTCCCGAGGCGGAATCGCGCACCATCAGCTTGGGACGAACGTAAGCAGTCGTACTGCTGATTGAAGCGATAAAGCCTTGGCTGACGCTCTGCTCGCTGAAAGCCAAACGGAAGGAGATCTCCGTCTTGCCGTTGAGGTCAGCGTTAAAAACCGCGTCAGAAACGTCAATATCACAAACGCCACCACCGCCGGGGACAAGTCCTTCTCCCACCTTTTTGTTTGCATCATAAGTGGGGGCAGTATTATAGGTTACCGATTTGGAATCCCACTTGCCGTCCACCTCGTACGCATACAGGTACAGGTCATTGCCCGATTTTGCGCCGCCGACTCCATTGAGCAGATTGACGTACAAATAGACGCTCTGCGCCTTGGTTAGATCAAGCTCGGAGATATCGAACTTGATCAGCACCTCACGGGTGTAATCGGGGGTGTCCGTCTTGAGCTCAAGCTTGCCCGAGGAGAGCTTCTCCTCGAAATAGCACTTTGTCCTATGTGTTCCGCTGCGCACGTAGGCGTCGTCAATTGCCGTGACGCTTTTCTTGGAGGACGCGGCAAGATTCTCCAACGCTTCCGCCGATATAAGGGTAACATCGTCGGCCTTGTTTTCGTCCTCCTTCGGCAGAGCGCCGCAGGAAACGACCGACACAAGCATCAAGGATGCCAACAAAAGGGTCAGTAGCTTTTTCATAAGATCCCTCCGGGAAAAGATTTTCTCTTGATCGTATTGTATCACACTTTTCGGGGTTTGTCTATAATTTTTTTGAAACAACGGGGATAAGCTTCGGGGGATAAATTGATGTTTATCGCGCCGGTGCGCGAAGTGCAGAATGCAGAATGCAGAGTTGAAAATTGAAAGTGGAAAATTGAAAATTAAGGTAGAAAACGCTGCGCGTTTTCAAATATAAATTGATGTTTGTCGGTATGTTAGCAGTTGCTTCGTAAGCCTTCTCTATGATAGAGAAGGTGTCACCGAAGGTGACGGATGAGTGTGCGCCGATTGCTGTTGTGATAAGGCTTCGCACCCTCATCACCCGCTTCGCGGGAGCTTCTCCATCTTGGAGAAGCCTTTAAAATCTCGCCGTGAAGACACCGATAAATCAAAATTTGAAACAATTTTCAACTTTCAACTTTCAATTTTCCATTTTCCCTCCCCGTCGGTCGTGGGCGGGCCTATTTGCCGAAGAGGCGAGAAAATCCGCTGTGAGTGGTAGGATGCGCCAAAAAAGACCGCTCAAAGATTCTGTACATATTATTAAATATGATATAATGATTATGTATACGCTGTTCGGCGGGCGCAACGCTTTCCCTCGTGCTTTTCCGAGCGGCCCACAAAATTCATTTTTGAAGGAGATTTTCAAAATGAGAAACAAAAGAATGGCAAGTCGCCTGCTGGCGCTTGCGCTGACGGCTCTGATGCTCGCTTCCTGCTTCGTAGCGCTTCCCGCTATGGCAGAAGGAGAGACGACGAGCGGCAAAAAGGTGCTCTGGGGCTACGATTTTGCGAGCTTCGGAACGCAGAGTAACGCGTCCTTGAAGGACAATTATTTTTCCAAGAACGACGTCTTTGCGCTGGACACGTCGGCAACGGGCGCAACCTCGCTCAGCGGCGGTATGCTTTCGATTGGCGGCGCGACCTACGTCCGCAAGACAGCCACCACGGGTACCAATCCCAACAAGGACTTCTATAACCTGATGTACGGCTTCTACGAGGGCTATAACACCACCGGATCCAAGTACTTCATGGAAATGGATTTCATCAAGATGAAGGATAGCGACGGTTCCACGGGTAGCATCGCCCCCAGGTCGGATACGAGCGCTTCCTGGAGCTATTACGATGAAAACGGTCAACCCGTAGAGGGCTCCGGCACGCTTTACACCGATTTCGGCGGAGGAAACGGAAGCTCCCTTATTCTTTGCAAGGCCGGTGGCCAGTCGGCTCCGCTGCTTGAGGTAGCGGCCAACGGAATGGCCTATACCAGAGACAACAGAGGCACCTACGCGAACGTTCTGTCCTACGGCGGCGTTTACTATCTCAACGAGCAGGGCGAAAAGGTCTATCTGCCCGAAAACGCGTCGGTGACGGATCTGAATCTTACTGATCGATGCATCAAGGATCCCTCCAAGGCCTATCAGCTTGAGACGGGTGTTAAGTATCGCCTTGGCGTATCCTTCCGTGTGGGCAGCATTGGCTCCGACGGAAAGATCCTTATTTATGCCACCGTTTACATCAAGAAGGCGGGTACCGCCAACTGGGAGACCTGCATCGGCACCACCTACTACTACTATTACCCCGTCGGATATTCCAACTATCAGAATGCAACCGAGGCAAACGATTGCATTCAGCTTAACGATACCTCTTACGGCTTCCGGATCGGCGGCAAGTGGGAGATCTATGCCCACACCTGTAACGGCACCGATCACCTGAACGTGACGGCCGTGTCCGACCCCGCCGACGAAACCCTCAAAACCTGCACCTGTATCGATTGCGGTGCAACGTGGCAGGAGCGCGTGATTGATGGACTTCGCTACAGAGGAACCGGCTACGGTAACGCTTGCGAGGGCTACTATATGGTTTGGGTTCCCGTGGACGGCGTGGGCGCACCCTTTGCCGACTCGGCGTACACCACCCTTGGCGTAGGACACAAGTACAGCACCACCAACGGAAAGTGCTCCGTTTGTCAGCAGTATGCTTTCCTTGAGGGCTTTGAGGGTGCCGATCTGAAGGTTGAGTACGGCACCAAGGAGGACGCAAAGCCTTCTTATAACGCCGAAGAAAAGAGCTGGAGCTGGCAGGGCGGCGGTTATATGATGATCAAGAACGGCATGCTGGACGGCACGGCTATGAAGCCCTACGTTTATTCCTTTGACATCAAGGTGGACGGTGCCGTTTTGAAAAACGCG
>JAZLBM010000078.1:0-6990 GCA_045613705.1 Eubacteriales bacterium
ATATCCCTCCTAACTTGATTAGGTAAGGTCACTTGCAGACTACGAGTTTGATAGGTCAGAGGTGTAAGTGCAGTAATGCATTCAGCTGACTGATACTAATAGACCGAGGGCTTGAACTTCAATGTTCAAGATTCTACTAAAAATTGTGAGTTTCGCTTAACTCAATCTCCAATTCTTTTATTCGATTTTCTATGATCATAAGCGTGATCATAAAGCACACCGGAAGGTTTTGCACCTCTAGCTCAGCTGGTAGAGCAACTGACTCTTAATCAGTGGGTCCGGGGTTCGAGTCCCCGGAGGTGCACCAGTCGGCGAAAGTCGACAAGTAGTCAGTGTTTTTAACGCAGTGGGTCCACCCGTTCCCATTCCGAACACGGAAGTTAAGCGCTGCAGTGGTGAAAATACTTGGCTGGCGACGGCCCGGGAAAATAGCTCAACGCTGACACAAAAGAATAACTTATGCGAAAGCATAAGTGAGTCGGTTATTTTAACGCAGTGGGTCCACCCGTTCCCATTCCGAACACGGAAGTTAAGCGCTGCAGTGGTGAAAATACTTGGCTGGCGACGGCCCGGGAAAATAGCTCATAGCCGACACAACCAAGGGAAACTGAATAAGTTTCCCTTGATTTTTTAATACCGTCCCAAAAGGACGGAGAATGGAATATTCCTCCTTAGCTCATGGTCGGAAAATCCGCAAGCGGATTCGAGCACCTGACAAGGGGAAAAACAAACTTCATATTCCTCCTTAGCTCAGTCGGTAGAGCACCTGACTGTTAATCAGGGTGTCGCTGGTTCGAGTCCAGCAGGGGGAGCCAACGGAAAGCACGCCAATCGGCGTGCTTTTTTCGTTGGCTCCCCCTCCTGTACCCGCCCCAGCGCCACTCGCGCTTTGCAGGCTGCAGCGCGAAGCGCGGCTGACGGGGAGAATGCGTTTTTGCTTTGCAAAATTCGGTCGTCAAGACCGAAAGCATTTCTCCTCAACTTGGCTCGCTTGCGAGACAAGTTTGTTAATCCAGGGTGTCGCTGGTGGAAACTTGTCGCATGGTTCGAGTCCATTATAATAATGAAGAAAATCTTCCATTCTCGCGCCAATCCTCAACACCCCGCCCACTCCCCCGGCTGCTTCGCAGCCACCCCCTCGCGCACCCCCGAGGGGGAATGATATTTTACCTCTGACATTCTTTCGTCTTCTTCTTGAAAAAACAATGTTTTTGTTATATAATGTAGATAGAAAAATGCGCGATTTACAGATAGAAACGGATATATGTTATTTTGGGGATCGGACAAATTATTTCATAAAATGACGAGAATTACATCATGCAAACGTGCTAAAATAAAAGCACAGGAGGTAGAAAGCGATGAATTGGTTAGAAAGTATTGAAGAAGCGATTGGTTATATAGAATCGCATTTGAAGGATGATTTTTCAATTGAGGATGTCGCGTCGCACGTATATATGTCTTCTGGGTATTTTCAAAAAGCATTTTCCATGCTGTGCGGTTTTACCGTAAGTGAATATATTCGGAATCGTAGATTAGCAGAGGCGGGAATGGAACTCCTTTCTTCTGATAAAAAAATCATCGATATTGCGCTGATATACGGATATGATTCTCACGATAGCTTCACAAAAGCGTTCTCGCGTTTTCATGGCGTTACTCCTTCTGCAGTTCGGCGTGGCGGTTGTACGATAAAAGCCTTTGCACCGCTACGGCTTCAATTTATTTTAGGAGGAGGCTATATTATGGATTACAGAATTGAAAAGCAGCTGGGATTTGAGGTATTGCTCAAAGTCGAGGCAGATCGATTGACCTATTGGAGTGAAACGGATCTGAATGAGAATCAATTGAGAATGATCTCAACAAAACAAACATATGGTGGATCGAAGGGGGGATTATATCGGGAGATGTCAAGTGATTCTAAACATTTGGATGACTTTGAGCCTCATTATTTTCCTGCGGCGACTTGGGCGGTGTTTGTTTGTAAGGGAAATTCGCGCGCTGATGCAAAACAAAAGACGTTCGATCAAATCACTAAAGAATGGTTTCCGCAAACGAATTATCGACTGGATAAAACCTATTCGGTTATGATTTCTTATCAAAAGACTTTAGATGAGGATAACGATGATGACCTTGGAGTTTATTGGGTCCCGATAGTAGAAGAGTAGGTTTTACTTCATAGAAGAAAATACTTTATCACGGAAACGAAAGGTTCATTTCTGTTGTGGAAACTCAACAAAAAAAGCGAATCGCCAGTAGGCGGTTCGTTTTTTTTCTCTCTTTTCCACACCCCGCCCACTCCTCCTTGAAAGACTTCGCGGTCTTTCTTTCCCCCTCGCCGTCCCCCGAGGGGGAATGTTACTGTGCGCTTAGCCAATTGAATATGTTTGTCACGTGGCGCTTTGTATGTTAAGATGACGAACTGAATATCAAACGTGGAGATAATAGTTAATTTCCTATTGTTATGTTTACAAATCTCATAAGATATGTTATATTTAATGTATAAATAGTGTGTATTGTTTGAAATTTAGAAAGGCGGGTAAAAAAGAGGAAAGTGAAGACTTACAGATAAAAATGTATATAAAATTATTGCTAAATTGAATAGTTTATGATATAATTGGTTTGTTGGAGGTGATTTGAATGATCAAGCCGGAGAAATTGAATAGAGGGGATGTTATTGCGACTATTAGTCCCTCGTGGGGATGCGCTGGTAGTAGTCGTGTAAAATGGCAATATCGACTTGGTGTAAATAGATTAGAAAGTCTCGGTTTGAAAGTTGTAGCTGCACCGAATTCTTTAAGAGGAACCTCCTTTCTTGCATCTTCACCGGAAGCCAGAGCAGAAGATTTGATGTGGGCTTTTGAAAATAAAGACGTGAAGGCGATTATAGCAAACATTGGTGGTAATGATTCGATCAAACTTCTTCCGTTTCTTTCGCCTCGCACAATTCTTGACAATCCAAAAATATTATGTGGGTATTCGGATATAATGACATTGCATCTGTATTGTTATCGTTTGGGGTTAGAAACATTTTATGGGGATAATCTACTTACGACAATAGCCGAGCAACAAAAATGGCATCCATACAGTAAACATTGGTTTGAAAAAGTGCTTTTTGATAATTCTGTAATTGGAGACATTTATCCGTCGAATGATTGGTCATATAGTCCAAATCATCACACAAATCCAAACTACAGTAAAGAATATTTACCCAATTCGGGCTATTGTAGAGTTCAGGGCAATGGTATTGTTCAAGGTAGATTGTTTGGTGGTCACGGCGGTATGTCAGAATATGAAGAGAACTGTGGAATCAAATTAAAAAAATCGGATTTTGAAGGAAAAATCTTTTTTTACGAAGATATTCCAGAGGTCTGTACTCCAAAATATATGGGGGATTTTTTTGATTGGATGGGAAAACAAGGATATCTTCAGGTTTTGAATGGCGTTGCAATTGGTAAAATGCGAATTAAAGACAGCTTTGCCTCTTACGCAAACGAAATTAAAAGAATTGTAACAGATAAATACGGACTTGATCATCTGCCTGTTTTATGTAATCTAAATTTTGGTCATACCTCTCCTATTTGTATTTTGCCATATGGAGCAAAAGCAGAAATAGATACTGAAAACTTAAAATTTAGAATTCTTGAAAGTGCTGTTATATAATAATTGCTTGTGTTTTGAGTTGCAATTTTATCCTATAGCCACAAAACAAAGCCTGAGGCAATCGCCTCGGGCTTTTTTATATAAACGGATGTCACTCACAAGATGGTAGAGCCTGCATAAACTAAACAATAAAAAAGCAAAGTGAGGTATATTTATGGATCAAAATCGTCGTCTGTTTCGTCTTGATGCTCTCCTGCGTAGCCGTCCGCAAGCGTGGGCGAATTTGAGGGGCAGTTCGTTCTATCCGAATTTGAGGGGAACGGTTCGCTTTTATGGGCACCCCCGTGGAACATTGGTGGTCGCCGAGGTGGAAGGATTGCCCGATCCCCAAAACGCTTGCGCTTCTCCTGTCTTCGGTTTTCACATCCACGAGGGGAGCGCTTGCATGGGAAATTCGGAAGATCCTTTTGCCGACGTGCGGACGCATTTCAATCCCCGAGGATGTCCGCATCCTTATCACGCTGGGGATCTGCCACCACTGTTCGGGGTGAACGGATATGCCTTTGGTGCATGCTTGACCGACCGTTTTCTTGTGCACGAGATCATTGGCAGAACGATTATTCTGCACGATTCCCCCGACGATTTCACCACCCAGCCGTCGGGGAATGCGGGGAACAAAATTGCTTGCGGTCAAATTTTGGGATATGTCCGTTAACGCAGATACCGTCCCCGGAGAGGAGTGGAGAAGAGAAACTCGCCGTTCGGTTCTCCCAAATGCTTGACATATATTCATTTTCGCGATATAATAAATCCCCAAAGGACGGTGATCACGTGGCTGAATTAAGATATAATAGAGCTTTTAAAAAAGGCTTGGCATCTATTCTGTTCTGCATTTTGTTGTTTAGTTCTATCAATCACAAAGCTCCACAAGCTCGTTGATGTCAAACACCCTATATTTAATATCACGGTAGAGCCCGATCTCGGGGCCGGACTCCCACGCGCAGAGGAGTTTGCCGTCTTTTGTGGTGCCGAGGGATGAGTATGCGGCAAAAATTCCCTTATCGGATACTTGCTTGATGGCTTTGTAGGTTCGGCCTCCATCACTTGATGCGTAAAGCATCAGCGCTTCGCGCACACCCCAATGCTGCGGCGTGCCTGTGCGGAAAAAGTCGGTGGGGCCACCAAGCTCACCCGTTGGAGAGGTGAAGAAGATGTATTCCTTGCCGCCAACCTCTGCAATGGCAAGGCCCGCGTGACACAAGGGGTCGTACAGCGTATCAACAATGGCACTTTCTTCAAGCGTGTCGCCGCCGTCGCGGCTGAAGGACTGAATGCGTCTGTTTGCGGGGAAACCGCTTTGATTGCGGCAGTTGTAAACAAGCGTGCCGTCGTTGCGTTCGACGACAACGCTTTCGCTTGAACCAAGATAATATTCACGTCCCGCAACTCTCCAAGTTTCACCAAAATCGTCCGAAATGATGATATGTGCGCGAAATTCGTTCTTTCCGTTGTTCAGACTTGCATCATTGCAAGGGACGACGAGTCTGCCGTTGAGGCGAGCGTCTTTTTGCTTGGAAAGCTGAATGCCCACACCGGGGGAGGGGCAATGCTGAATGGTCCAATTGGCAGGCGTGTTTTTGATTTCGATCTCGCGGTAGTTACCCCACGTGTGTCCACCATCGGTGCTTTTGTTCACCCAAAAACGCTCATACGTGTGCCCTAAAATTTGGTCATCCTCGGCAAGCAGACGGTCTTTTTCTTCATATCCCGGCTTCCAATGTCTTGTTCGTGCAATGAGAATGAGTGTGTCGTGCAGCTTGTCGTAAATCGGGATGCCGCCCTCGCAGGGAGCTCCCTCATAGGTGAGGAGTTGCATCTCGCCCCAAGTTTTTCCGCCATCGTGCGAACGCATCATCGCTGTACCGCCAAGCTCCTCGTCTCTTTGAGAACCGAACTTCATGCAGAAAAAGTAAAGGATGGTTCCGCTATTGAGTTCGACAAAGTTGGGGCCGCGTACCGCAAAGGGGGTCAGCTCCCTTGAAAGCTCGCCGTGCATGTCGGGAATGCGCATTTTGATGCCGTTGGGGGTGAGTGTTTCGAATGTCATCATAAACCTCCTGCCATAAACGTTTTCTGTCAAAACAGAATGTATAAAATGTCTTCGCCTTCATTATAGCACAAAAACCGCAGGAAAGCAACCTGCGGTTTTGTTTTATAAATTACAGGATCACCGTCATCATAGAGTGCGGTTGCATCATGAGCTTTGTGCAAACGTCGTTGTGACGAACAACTGCCGGCAGCTCTCTGTGCGAGGTGCTCATCATCACAAGAACGATGCTGCCGTCGGGGTTCTTAAATGCTACCGTGTAGATGTTTTCGGCATATTTTGTGGTGGCAATGCGTACGGCTCCTCGTAGAACAAACTTGGAGAAGTGACCGATGTAATAATAAATGGGAGTGAAAACGAGCTCCTTTGTTTCGGTGTTGTAGAGAATGGGCGCGTGGCAACCTGCCGCTTTGTCCTCAAACACGATGCCTGCAACCGCGGTGGTGCCTGCGGAACGGTTGTGGAAGGGGCCGCCTTTGTCGCTGAGTAGCAAGTTCCAGTCGCAAAGACCTGCGGTAAAGTTGTTAAAGTCGCCAACGAGCTCTTTGCCGTATCTTTCGGCAAGAGAGATGGGGTCCTCGTTTATCGAGCCGCAGTTCTCGGTGCTGAGCAGAACCTTGCCGAACTTTTCGTGCACAAGTCTCATGCCTTCAAAGTGATTGCCCGAATACCAGTGGTGACCAACCGCCCAAACGCGGTCCTCTACGGCTTTCGATGCGAAAATCTTTTTGGTACGGTCGTAAACGCGCTCTTTGTTGTGGTCCCAAATGATGATCTTGATATCGGAAAGACCTTCGTCGTCAAGAACGGGGGAGAGATATTTTTCGATGAATTCGCGTTCATCGTCGGGGGAGTAATAGCAGCTCTCCCAGGATTGGCGCGCGAGGGGCTCGTTTTGAATGGAAATGGCGGAAATGGTGATGCCTTCCTCTGCCATCGCCTTAATGTACTTTGCGTAATATCTTGCCCAGCACTCCTTGTATTCTTCTTTGAGAGATCCTCCGCGGAATACACTTTCATTATCCTTCATAAACGCAGGGGGGCTCCAAGGGGATGCGAACAGAACGAGCTCGTCTTGGCAATATTGCATCGCATCCTTGATAAAAGGAATGATGTATTTGCGGTCGCGCTCAAGCGAGAAGGTTTTCAGCTCCTTGTCGCCGCTCTCAATATAGGAGTAAACGTCAAGCGAGAAGTCGCAGGAATTGATGTGCGTTCTGCCAAAGTTGTAGCCAATGCCGTTTTCACGGGAGAAGTAACGTTCCAAAAAGAGCTTTTTCTGCTCG
>JAZLBM010000079.1:0-29203 GCA_045613705.1 Eubacteriales bacterium
TGGGAGTCGGTTTCTATGGCGAAGTATACCACTATGCAGGTTGGCGGTCCTGCCGCCATTGCGGCCTTTGTCCGTTCAGCAGACGAACTGATCACCGCGGTCAAGGAAGCGAAAAACATAGGCGTCCGCTACACCGTTATCGGTAACGGAAGCAATACCATATTTGCTGACTGTGGCTATGATGGTTTGGTTATCGTCACCACGGAAATGAAAAAGTACTCGGTTGACGGCGACGTGATCAAAGCCGATTGCGGCGCTTCTATCACACGTCTTGCCGTGGAGGCACAGAAGGCAGGTCTTTCGGGACTTGAGTTTGCCTACGGAATTCCCGGCACCCTCGGCGGCGGCGTCTTTATGAATGCCGGTGCTTACGGCGGAAGCCTTTCTGACGTGGTCGTCTCCTCCATTTGCCTGGACACGAAAAACGATACGATCCGCAAGATCGATCTTGACGAGCATCAGTTCACCTACCGTCATAGCATCTACACCAAAAACCCTCATCTTGTGATCCTTGCGGCTATGATGAAATTGACCCACGGAAGCAAAGATGAAATTGCCGCCACCATGAATGCGCATGCCCGTGCGCGTAAGGAAAAGCAACCGCTGAACTTCCCCAGCGCCGGCAGTATCTTCAAACGTCCCGTTGGCTATTATGCCGGCGAATTGATCGATAACTGCGGTCTTAAGGGATATCGCATCGGTGGTGCCGAGGTTTCCGAAAAGCATGCCGGATTTATCGTCAACCGCGGAGACGCCACGGCAAGTGACGTTATGCGCCTCATCGAGCACGTGCAAAACGAGGTTGAACGCACTTACGGCGTTCGTCTTGAACACGAAATTAAATACATCGGGTAGCCATGAATCTTTTTTATCGCAGACCGCTTGCTCTCTTTTGTTTTCTTTTTGCAGTCGCTTCTCTTGGCGGCTGCTTTTTATTGGCAAAAGAAAAGCTTTTTGCGGGAATCGCTTTTGCGGTGCTTTTCCTTGTCTTCGCTATTTTGGCGATCTTTATAAAGGCGCGGCGCGCAAAGCTTCTCACATTGTCCCTATGCTTGGTTTTTATGGCGCTTGCCTTGCTCAGCCCGTTTGCAAGATATGACCGCAAGCAAGAGCTGCTCAGCCAAGCGCTCGACACCGAACACGAGTGGGAGCTGACTGTAGATTCCGTGTTTTATGCCAACTCGGTGGAATCCGCCTACGGCGTTAACTTTCTGTACGAAGAAGCAAGAATCGAAGCACTCCTTGTGTGTGAGTATCCCACAAGCTTTTCTACGGGTGATATCCTTCTTGGCACAGCAACACCAAAACGCGTAGAAGATATAGTGATCAGCTCCGATTATTACAAGGCCAAGGGGCTTTTCTTCGCGCTGATCTCAACGGAGGATACGCTTACCGTGATCGGTCAAACTACACCGACGCTTCGCGAACGATTCCACCAACTCAATTTGTATTTGCAGGATACGATATTTGAAGTTGCCGACGAGGATACCGCGAGTATGCTTTCCGCCCTTCTTTTAGGAAACCGATCCATTCTTCGTGACAACGTCATTCGCGATTTCAGACGTGCAGGTCTTTCGCATCTACTTGCCATCAGCGGTATGCATCTGTCCGTTCTTATCGGCATTATGGGAATCGTTCTTCGAATCCTTGGTATGCGAAAAAGAACGCGTTGCATCCTGCTCTTGCTTTTGGCTCTATTTTATACGGCGCTCACAGGATTCTCGCTTTCCACCGTTCGTGCCTTCATTATGATCGCCTTTGTCTACGTTGCCTATCTGTCGGGCAATCAGAACGATTCTGTCACCGCACTGTTCTTTTCCTTGTTCTTGATCCTTCTGGTATCCCCTGCCGCCGTCTATGACATCGGTCTTTGGATGTCCTTTCTTGCCGTTCTCGGTATTCTTACGTCAGAGTATTTCACACAGAAGCTTTCCAAATGGCTTCACCAAAGCAGGCTTCGCCCACGTGCGGAAAAGCTTCTCCGTGCCTTTCTTTCCGCCGTTATTGTATCAATCTTTGCGAACGTCTTCGTCTGCCTTCCCATGTGTCTTTGCTTTGACGAATTGTCGCTTCTGTCCGTCCCTGCAACGTTGATCCTTTCACCGTTTGTTACGGTTTTACTGATCTTTGCTCCGTTGCTGTTGCTTTCGGCGTTAGTGGCGCTTCTTTATCCGTTGTCTCCCGTTTTGGCAAACGTCTGTCAACTGATTAGCACCGTGATGACAAGATTGATCTCTTTCATTACCAAGCTTGAAGGAATCACGGTCTCTCTCAACTATCCCTTTGTCAATTCCATCATCCTTCCGGCGGCGGCGATCCTGTTGCTCCTGTTAATTCTGCCTCTCCGAAAGAAGCGGTGGATCCTTCTGGTTCCGCTTACCGCATCGGTTTTGTTTACAGCCTCGGTTCTTCTCTATAACCACGCCCACAAGGAAACGCTCACCGTTGATTATCTTTCTTACGGCGAATCTGAGATGCTGGTGCTCACAACGCCCAAGGATGCGATCATATGCGATCTGTCAAGCGGTGCCAACCAATGTACTTATGATGCCATTGCCTTGACGAGAATGCGATACCATACCGAAGTGACGGGAATGTTGCTCACCCATTATCACACGCGCCATATCGTCACCTTTTCGCGCAATGCCGACAAATACGTGATCCGCACGCTTTACCTGCCGTTTCCGGAAAACGCTGACGAGTATTACGTTATGTATTCGCTGATCGACGCAGCTCGCAAAAAGAACGTCGACATAGTTTTATTTGACCGAAATCAAGAATTGCCCCTCGCTGACGGCATCTCGCTTATGCTGACCGGTCCCGACTATCTGAAGCGCTCAACACATCCCACGTTCGCTCTCGCAGTCACGGCTTTTGATTCAACAGTCACCTACGTAGCAGAGTCCGCACACGAAGCAGATATCATTCCGAGCATAGAATCTCACCTCTCCGCCTCCCGGTATATTATCCTCGGAGCTCACGGTCCGAAAACCAAAGAAGCACTCTCGGATCGCCGCTTGTTTGGCGCGGAATACGTTTTCGTATATGACGAAAATCTTCTTTCACACATTGATCCCGATATGTTTGCGGACACACGGGTGATCTTTGGCTCTGACCACGTGACCCTTCAATTGCAAAACAAAAAGCAGTAAGCCAAGCTTACTGCTTTCTTATTTATCTCTCCTCTCTGAAGTAAGAGAGACCAAGAGACGCGGGAGGCTGATCCTCACGTCTGTTTCTGATACTGATTGCAATCAGAACCACGGTGGTTACCACGTAAGGAAGCATCTTGAAGAGCTCCTTTGTAGCAAGTCCGATGCCGGGGATATACTCGGCGGCAACGAAAAATGCACCGAAAATAATGGAGCAGAAGATACCGAACACGGGCTTCCACGTCGTGAAAATAACCAGGGCAACACAAAGCCATCCGATAGCATCAATAATGTACTCCCAGTTACCGTTGAGGTAATCCATTACGAATACAAGACCGCCAAGGCTCGCTATAGCACAACCGACGCAAGTAGAAACGTATCTGTATTTCGTTACGCTGATACCTGCCGCATCTGCCGTTGCGGGGTTTTCACCAACCGCGCGAAGATGGAGTCCGATCTTGGTCTTGTTCAAAACGTACGAGGTAGCGATCGCTACGGCGATGGAAAGATAGATCATAATACCGTAGGAGAAGAACAATTCTCCGAACTTTCCAAGGCTTTCTGCAAAGGGCAGATGCGCATTGAAGAACTTTGCACCGGCAGTAAACTTATAGTCGTCTACGTTCGCGATAATAAAGTCCGAAATACCTACACCAAGCGTGGTCATAGCAAGGCCGGTTACGTTCTGGTTGGCCTTAAGAGTTACCGTCAGAAAGCTGAACAGAAGACCCATAAGGGTACCACCAAGCAAAGTAGCGATCACAGGAATCAGAATAGCAAGGGGGTAAACCATGTTCAAGCGGCTTCCCGCCATTTCAAAATACAACGCCTCTGCGGCACAACCGAATGCCGTTCCCACACACATAACACCGGGAAGACCCAGGTTCAGGTGTCCGCCCTTCTCGGTGATGGTCTCTCCCGTAGAACCAAAGAGGAGAACCATACCGAACTTAATAGCGCTGACAAGAAAGGTAACAATTGCCATTATTCAGTCTTCTCCTTTCCACGGGATTCTGCATTCTCTTTTTTTCTGAAGTTAACTTTATAGTTGATAAAGAACTCGCATCCGATAATGAACAGCAGAACGACGCCGATGAAGATATCCGCCATAGACGTATCCAAACGGTAGATATCACCCATATAGCTCGTTCCCTGCTGAAGAAAGATAACGAGGAATGCGGTAAGGATCATATACAGAGGATTGAACTTTCCAAGCCACGATACAAGAATCGCGGTAAAGCCCTGTCCACCCGTGATCGTCGTTGTAACCGAGCAGCTTCCGTTGGTAACCAGAAGCATACCGATAAAGCCGCAAAGCGCGCCCGAGATCAGCATCGTTCTGATGATTACCTTGGGAACGTTGATACCGATATATCTTGCGGTCTTTTCACTCTCACCGACAACTGAGATCTCATAGCCGTGCTTGCTGTATTTCAAGTATACGTACATAACGGCGCAGATCAGAGCGATGATCGCGACGTTGAGGAAATACTGACCGCCAAAAATCTTGGGGATCGCATATTTCGGCATAGGCTCAAGATTTCCCTGCGCGTTACCGAACACCTTCAAGAAATAGGTGACCAACTGCAACGCAATATAATTCATCATAAGTGTGAACAGCGTCTCATTGGTGTTCCACTTTGCCTTGAACAACGCGGGAATAAGACCCCAAATCGCACCTGCAACCGTACTGGAAACGGCGATCAGGGCGATAAGTGCGGGAAGCGGAAGGGATTCGCCGAAGAACAGCATCAGTGCGGCCGCTACCAGAGATCCGACCATTACCTGTCCTTCTCCGCCACAGTTCCAGAATTTCATCTTGAAAGCGGGCGTAAGCGCAAGAGAAATACCAAGCAGAATAGCGGTATTACCGAATAATTTCCATATCAGCATAGATCTGCCGAATACGCCCTCGAACATAGAACCGAAAAGAACGAAGGGGTTCTCTTTAGCCAAAACGAGGAAAAGGATCGCCATCACAACGAAAGCACAAAGGATCGCGCCTGCGCGAAGGCCAATGGCGTATTGCCAGGATACGTTGGTGCGTTTTGTAATGTGAATGAGAGGCTCTTTCACGTGCTTCTCGGCCGTTCCGTTTTGCTGAACGTTCACAGTCGCTTTATTTTTCTTCATTGTCAGCCTCTCCTTCCTTATCGTTTTTCGTCATAAGAAGACCGATTTCTTCCTTCGTCGTATTTCTGGCATCTACGATACCCGTAATACGGCCGGAGGAAATAACCATAATTCTGTCGCAAAGATCGATCAGAACGTCAAGGTCCTCGCCGACGAAGATAACGGCAATTCCCTCTTCCTTCTGCTTATTCAGCAGGTTATAGATTCCGTAGGATGCGTTAACGTCAAGTCCGCGGACGGGATAGGCCGCCATAAATACAGACGGTGCCGCGGCAATTTCTCGACCGACAAGAACCTTCTGAATGTTTCCGCCGGAAAGCTTTCTGACGGGGGTATGCTCATCGGGCGTCGAGATGTGAAGATCGTCGATCAGCTCCATCGCAAGCTCGTGGGGCTTCTTTCTGTCAAGGAAAACCGACTTGCCGCGCTTATAGCTTCTGAGCATCACATTATCTACGATATCCATATTTCCTACAAGTCCCATACCGAGTCGGTCCTCGGGGACGAAGGAAAGTCGAACACCGACCTCACGGATCTGAAGGGGGGTCTTGTCACGAAGATTCATAATATCATCATCGTTGAACAGAACCTTCTCCGAGTTAACAAGCTTGTTGATCTGGGAACGGGACATACCCGTAAAATCAACGGGCGATCCATCCTCATAATGGAACTTACCTTCAGCCGCAAGCGCGAGCACCTCGGCATAGGTTTTGTGATAGAAGGAGACGGGACGGTCCTTTTTGGGACGATTGAAAATGATTTCACCCGACTCAACAGGAACAAGACCCGCAATGGCCTCCAGCAGCTCACGCTGACCGGAGCCTGCGATTCCCGCAATTCCAAGAATCTCTCCGGAACGGGCAACGAAGGAAACGTCGTCAAGCACCGTAAGACCTTCGGGATTCTTGCTGCTTATATTTTTAACGATGAGTCGGTCTTTGGTATTCACCGGCTCGGTTCGTTCGATATTCAATTCTACTTTTTCGCCCATCATCATTTCGGTGAGCTCTTTTTCGTTGGTTCCGCTCGTCTCGACAGTGGCTACGTGCTCGCCCTTTCTCATGACGGCGACGCGGTCGGAGATAGACATAACCTCGTTCATCTTATGGGTAATAATGATGATCGACTTTCCGTCCTCTCTCATACGGCGCAAAACACGGAACAGCTTTTCAATTTCTTGGGGAGTAAGGACAGCGGTAGGCTCGTCCAGAATCAAGATGTCCGCACCGCGGTACAGAACCTTGACAATTTCAACCGTCTGCTTCTCGGAAACAGACATCTCATGAATTTTCTTCTTCGGATTCAGCACAAAGCCGTAACGCTCCGAAATTTCAGCGACTCTCTGATCTACTTCGGCAAGGTCGAACTTTCCGTCCTCCTTAATACCGAGAACTACGTTCTCGCTGGCCGAAAAAACGTCCACGAGCTTAAAATGCTGATGGATCATTCCGATTTTGTACCCAAAGGCATCCTTGGGCGATGTAATAACCGCAGGCTCTCCCCCTACAAGGATCTCTCCTTCATCGGGATAGTATATACCCGCGATCATGTTTACCATGGAGGTCTTACCGCTTCCGTTCTCGCCGAGAATGGCAAGGATCTCTCCTTGATACAGCGTAAGATCGACGTTCTTATTGGCGTATTTGTCTCCAAAGCGTTTGGATATATTCCGTAATTCCAAGGCAACAGGCTTATTCACGTGATTCCTCCATGAAATATGTTTTCGTTAATATAGGAAGCAGACGGAGCGGTTAAGCTCCGCCTGCTCGGCATTAGGTTACAATTAATACTTCTCGTTCAGAAGGGTAATTCCATCGATTCTAAGATCGAAAGAGGGGGCAGAAATTGCCTCGGACTCATGGAAATAACCATCAGAGATAAGAGCATGCTCAACAGCAGCACCGCCAACGGTGAAGGTGTCAGCTGCGAATACCTTAAGAGTGCCGTTCTTCAGCTTTGCGATAGCATCGTTGATAGCCTCAACGGTTCCCTCGGCAGCAACGTCAAGGTTGATACCGGTAAGAACAACGGAGCCTTCCTCGATACCGCCACACCAGTTGGTGTCGATAGCCTGGTTGTTTACATAGCACTTGGTGATGTAAACGTAGTAAGGAGCCCAGTTGATAGCAGAGGAAACGATGAAGGTCTCAGGACATGCCTCGTAGGTGCTTCCGTTGTAGGAAACGTTGGGAACGCCTGCAGCCTCACAAGCACCAGGAGCGCCCATAGAGTCAGCGTGCTGGCTGATAAGAACACAGTTTCTTGCAAGAAGAGCCTCAGCAGCATTCTTCTCTGCAGTTACATCGTACCAAGAACCGGTGAACTGAACGTCCATGGTAACAGAGGGGCAAACAGACTTTGCACCAAGGTAGAAGGAGGTGTAACCGGAAATAACCTCAGCGTAGGTGTATGCGCCAACATAACCGATCTTAGCCTGCTCTGCGGTGATGGTGCCGGCCTCGATCATCTCGTTGATCTTCAGACCTGCAGCGATACCTGCAAGGAATCTACCCTCGTAGATGGATGCGAATGCATTGTGGAAGTTAGCAAGACCCTTGTCAGCTGCGGTAACGCCGGTAGCGTGGCAGAACTGAACATTGGGGAACGCCTCAGCAGCCTGTGCCATGTAGGGCTCGTGACCGAAGGAGTTTGCAAAGATGATCTTACAGCCCTGAGCTACGAGATCCTCGGCTGCCTCATAACACTTCTCGGTCTCTTCAATGTTTCTCTTGATGATAACCTGAGAATTCTCAAGACCAAGAGCCTCCTGGTATCTGAGAACTGCGTTGATGAAGTTCAAGTCGTAGGTGGAAGATTCGTCATGAAGACAGATGAAACCGATCTTGAAATCGTCGCCAACGGTGAAGTCAGCATTGATCTCAGGAATAGGAAGGGGGGAGTCGCTCATACCGGAAGCAGCGTCGCCGCCACAGGATGCCATGGTAAGTGCAAGAGATGCAACCATGAGAACGACCAGAACGAGGGAAAGTACTTTCTTGAACATTGTGGTGTTCCTCCAAAGTTAAAATATTTATGCAAAAAAGTGCATACAAAAGTAAGTTGGTTCAGGCGCGGAAGGTGACCGAATCATCGGTCATGGAATCCACAATGGCAAGCGATTCTACGCGAACGCCGGATGCGCGAAGCGCGTCGCCGCCTCCCTGAAATCCTTTTTCGATGGCAATGGCACAGCCGGCTACCTCGGCCCCTGCTTGACCTGCCAGATCCATCAATCCCTTGAGTGCATTTCCACAAGCAAGGAAATCGTCAACGATCAGGATCTTATCGTTTTCGTTCAGATATTCTTTGCTGACCACGATCGTGTAATCGCGACCGTGTGTGTAGGAATGAACGACCGTTTTATACGTGTCACTTCCGATATTGGCCGATGCATGCTTCTTGGCAAACGCCATAGGAACGTGAAGCTGGGCGGCAACGGCAAAGGCAAAGGCGATTCCGGAGGCCTCGATGGTAAGCACCTTGGTAATGCCCTCACCGGCATAAAGAGAAGCGACCTCCTGACCCATCAGCATCATAAAGTCTACGTCGATCCTTTGGTTAAGAAAGGTTCCAACCTTTAAGATGTGACCGGGCAACACAGAGCCTTCGGTTACGATTTTTTGTTCCAGTTCCTTCATCGTAAATCCCCCTCTTTAAAATCGGTTGCACACGAAAAAACAGTTGTTTTTTCGCCATAAAAATACAAATTCAGTATATCATAAAAAATAATGTCTGTCAACGGTTCCGCAAAAAATTGTTCAAATTTGTTGTATAAATATAGCGGCTTTTATTTCTCAAGAAAAAACGGTCTCCCTTTTTTTGAAGGAGACCGTTCGGTTATAAAATAATGGGAATATCACCGTCTATCGTGATGCTGTCCGGCAGAACCTTGCAGTCCTTCACAAGGATGCCAACGCCCTTGCTTTGCGCCGTTCGGAGTGCCTCACCAAAAGCGGGATGCATTTCGTCATTGGGGCAAAAGGAGGTGATGCCTTTCATCTGAACCACAAAGAGAACGTATGCCTCGTAACCGACCCTCATACAGTCGATCAATTCGTGAAGATGCTTGACACCTCGTTCCGTCGGCGCATCCGGAAAGGAGGCAACGCCATTCTTTTCAAGTGTCACGCCTTTGACTTCAAGGAAGATCTTCCGCGCGCCGTCTTCAATATAGAAATCAAAACGGGATGCGCCGTAGGTCACCTCGCGGCGGATCGTAGCATTCGAGGAAACAAAAGCACCTGTATGCAACCATTCCTCGGCCGCATCGTTGACGATTTGAGAATCCATATTGATCAAAAGCGTATCGTTTTCGCGCTTCTTTTCTACGGCAATAAGATCATATTTGGTTTTTCTTGTCGGGTTATCCGAGCAAGACAAATACACCCTGCATCCGGGCAGGAGAAGCTCTCGGCACCGTCCCGTATTTTTTACGTGAACCGTTTCCTTCACACCGTCGATCTCAACGTGCGCAACGAATCGGTTGGGACGCGCAAGAAAAACGGCAGGAATTACATTTTGATATCTCATCAGCACTGACGCATCAGACGAACGTAAAATTCCGTTGCCTTTGCTACGGTCTCAAGACGGATTCTTTCGTTGTGCCCGTGTATGGTCTTTCTCTCCTCTGCCGTCAGATCCATCGCGGAAAAACGGTAGACCTTGTCGGAAATGCGACCGTAATGGCGGCTGTCCGAGCATTGAACCATCAAATAGGGAGATACGATGCATCCTCGCCAGGTGGAGGAAACTGCAGAGGCAACCTTATCCCACGCCTCACAGTTGATCTGCGAAACGGGGCTGGGCTCCATATGATCGCCAACCGAAAGCTCTACCTCGTCACCTACCAGCGAACGAAGACGGGCAAGTGCGCCATCCACGCTATCCTTGGGATTCAGACGAAGGTTCGCCGTCATGGTTGCCGTGGGAGGGATCACGTTGGGTGCGGCGCTTCCGGATGCCTGGGTGAAGGCCACCGTGGTACGAAGCAGCGCGTTGATCTCGCCACCCGATTTTTTGCAGATCATATTCAGCACGCCGCGGAACAACCAAAGATTAGAGAAGATCATACGGTAAACGAAATTCGATTCTCTTCCAAGAGTATCAAACATAGCTGCCGCAGGCGTTGTAACACGGAAGGGGAAAGGATTGTTTTCCACGTTGCAGCAAGCCATAGACAAAAGTCCTACGGGGGTATGAGGCTTGGGTGCCGACGCGTGACCACCATTGGATTTCACAGTGAACGTAACGTTCATCATTCCCTTCTCCGCAATACCGATCAAGCCGCAGGGCGCCTTTACGCCCGGGAACACGTTTTCAACAACGGCACCGCCCTCATCGACAACAAGTGCGGGCTGAACGTTATTCTCAATAAACCAATCCACAATGTTGACCGCACCGCGTCCGTTGACCTCTTCGCCACCGGAAAAAGCGAAATAGATATCCTGCTCGGGAACAAATCCCTCTCCGATCAGGGTATTGGCGGCAAACAAAACGCCGTTGAAGGTTACCTTGGTATCAAGGGTTCCGCGTCCCCAAAGAACGCCATCCTCGATAATACCGTCAAAGGGCGGCTTTTCCCAGCTCGTCTCTTCCACGGGAACCACGTCGTAGTGCGCCATCATAACCGAAGGCGCATCGTGCTTTTGACCCTTCCAGCAAAACAGAAGTGCTCTGTCGGGCAGACGGGTAAGCGTACAGGTCTTATATACGTTGGGATATAAATCGGGCAGAAGACCGATCAGCTTTTCAAACTCGGCATCATCCTCAAGAGCGCCGTCGTGATAGGACACGGTCTTGCAGCGAACGAGCTGCTGAAGGGCGGAAACGGCGGCGGCGCTATCCAACGTCACCTCGCCCCCGTCGGCATAGGTCTTCGCCCGAGGCTTAAACGTAGCCGTACGAATCAGAACCACAAGAACAAGCGCCACAACAAGCGCAAGAATTATCCACAAAGCCATATTACAGCATTCCCTTCTTGTACATAATTCGGCTGATGATCAGCGTAAAGATAACGCTTACGGGAACCATAATACCTACCGTTCCGGAATCCAACGCGGGAACGAAGATAAACAGGATCAGCATCAGTACCACGGGTGCCACGGCGAGCTTCGCATTTCGGGAAACGAAGGCAACGCCAAGTCCACCGAAGAGTGCGGGGATCATCTGGTCAAACGCCGGCTTAAGCGCAGGAGAGCTGAGCACGGGCGTCAGAGGCGTGATCAAAAGAACGCCAAGGATGATGATGAAAATCGTGACGATACTGGAGATCGCGATAGCGATGGTAGAAACCACCTCGCCCTCCTCCGAGCTTGCCTTCACCTCAGCCTGCTCAAGAGCATTCAGCGCACAAGGAAGCTTGAGGTTGGAAATATTTCCCGTAACGAAGGAAAGATACGATCCACCTGCGCCAAGCATAGGGATAAAGGTGATAGTCTCAACGACACCGACCGCCCAGTACATAGGCGCGGTGGCAAGAAGACCGACAATAAGGCCGCTCCAATCGGGAGTCGCCTTGAAAACGAGCGCCACAACAAGAGGGAATGCCAAAAGAACGGCAACCATCGACAGATTCCAAGCAGTACCCCACTTATGAACCTTATCCATATACGTCATTTCTTTTTTCATAACTGTACCTCCCCACCAAAGAGTGCAACAAAGGGGATAGCGCTCGCCATACCGATAAGAAGGCTGACGGGAAGCGCGTAATCGGAAAGCCAACGAGCCTTCTCAACCTTTTTAGAGAGCAGACCAAGTACTACCATCACGAGAGCGGAAACCGCCATAACGCAAACGGGAACGAGACCCGAGGTCGTAGTGAAATACGTAGGAACCTCGATCTTTTCGCCATTCTCCGTCACCTTTTTGATTACGGTGACAAGTCCGTTTTCGTCGCCCGACCAGAGTCTGGAAACATCACAGAACACAAAGCCAACAAACGCCGCGATCATACCGATAAAGAGTGCGGACTGGAAGACGTCTGCCCACTTCTGGTCTCTCTTCTCCAAAGCGCCAAGACCCTTCTGCATACGCTTGCAGAGAACGGGAACCAACCAGATACCCACCATAATGGAAAGCGTCATAACAAGAGCGATGGTCACGTACTGGGAAGCATTGGGGGACATACTGCCGGTAAGTCCCATTGCCGTCGAGGTGTTCTCTGCGGCGATGGCTTCATAGGACAAAGAGCCTACGACAGAAAGACGAAGCCAAGGAAGCGGAAGACCCAGCTTCTTGGAAAGCGCGATCACGCTGATAACGATGGCAACCGCAGGTGCCACGGTAAATACCGCCGCCGTTGTTGCGATCTTCTTCAGTTTTTTGGTGTCCATACCGATCTCGCGACCGCGACGCCATGCCTTCACAAGGAAGAAAGCAGACTGTGCAAGCACAATAGCGACGACGATGCCAACGAGAACGAAGAGTATGGGATGATTTACGGAAAATGTCATACCTATCTCCTTTTCTTGGCGAATTTATATGTTACTCCTAGTTTAACATACTTCCCGATGATTTTCAATAGCCTTATAACGAAAAAAAGCGGCAACCGAAGTTGCCGCTTGATCTTATTCTTTTTCGGTCTCTTCTTTGGTATCGATTTTCTCGGGTGTGCGAAGACCAACCACCTGATCCACGGGAAGCGCGAAGGCGATTCCCTGTCCGGGTGTATTCAGTCCGACCGCGCGATATACCGCATGAAGAATGTCATCGCGGATCGCGCTCTCCACAAGGATCATAACAACCTCTTTTTCAGGCTGAACGACGATATTGAAAAGCTTTTCCGCTTCGGTATTGGCCGTTCCGCGGGCACGGATCACCGTACCGCCTCCCGCGCCAAACTCCTTGGCCGCATCCATAACGACGTCACTAAAGCCTGCATTTACGATACAGAAGATCACTTCATGATTATAATTTTTCATCGAACCGTCCTCCTATTTGCTACTGTTGCTGAGGAATTGGTAGATCGCCACACCGATGGTGCCCGTCATAGGCACGGTATAGGCAATTCCCTTTCCGTTTTTCACGGTGCTGAACTTTTCCTCAAGGAATCGCATGATGGCCGCGGAGCGATCCTCACGGATAACGCCCACGATCACCGCCTTGTGCGAATCGGTAAGCCCCAGATACCGAAGCATTTCGGTATTGGCCGTTCCGCTTGCGGAAACGATCAGCTGAAGATTGCAGTCAAAGTCCTGGAGCAGATCGGCGTAAAGATCTGCCTTTTCACGGTTCACAACCGCAAACAAAAGCTTCAATTTCGGCGGAGCGGGCTGCTTGGGTGCGCTCGTACGCCGTTTTTTCGGGGGCTGTACAGCCGCAACTTCGTTTTGTTCCTTCATCGCGTCAGCCTCCTTACATAAAATTGATGATCTGCTCATCATCCGCGCTCAAAATTCTCTTCATTGCGATGTTTTCATTGACCTTCTTGGTAAGGATCGCCTTGAAGCCAAGAAGCTGAATGGTAATGAGAGGGGTCATAGCAACCATCGCTACCATACCGAAGGCATCGCTCATAACGCTATCCACACCCTGCACCGCAGTACAAACACCGATGGCAAAGGGCAAAATAAAGGTAGACGTCAAGGGACCGCTGGCAACTCCACCCGAGTCAAACGCGATCGCCGAGTAGATACCGGGCACAAAGAATGAAAGACCCAAGGAAATAAAGTAACCGGGGATAAGATAATACAGAACGTTAAAATGGAGAAGAATACGAAGCACCGAAAGGCAGATGGAAATACCGACACCGATGGAAAGTGCCCACATCATGGACTTTTTGCTTACCATACCGTCGGTAACGTCCTCAACCTGCTTGTTCAGAACGTGCACCGCGGGCTCTGCCAAAACGACCACCATTCCGAGCACCAAGCTGAACAATACCAAAAAGATCGGATGATTGCCGGACAACTCAACACCCATTTTGAAGCCGATGGGCATAAAGCCAACCGAAACCGAGGTCAGGAAGATCACAAGACCTACGAAGGTATACAAAATACCTACGGCGATCTGGTAAAGCTTCTTCCACGGAAGCTTGAGGCAAACGATCTGCAGAACGATAAAGAAAATAACGATCAGGGCAAGAGCAAGCGCCACTTCCTTGGTAACCGCCAGGAGCTTCTTCCAAAGCTCGACACCAAGATGCGACTCGATCGAATAATCGGGCAACTGATAGGGCACCTCCCCGTCGGCGGTAATGCCAAGCGCCATAACCGCAAGGATCGGACCTACCGAGCACATAGCGACAAGACCGAAGCTGTTTTCACTCACGTTTTTACCGCCCAAGGTGGTTGCGATACCCACACCAAGCGCCATAATAAACGGAACGGTAATGGGGCCCGTGGTAACACCGCCGGAGTCAAAGGCCAGTGCCAAGAAGTTGGCGTTTCCGTTGATAACCACAAGAGATGCCAGAGCAAACAAAAGCATATAGAAGAACAGGAGCATAGATGACAGAGGCTTGCGGAAAATGATCTTCAGTATAGAGAGAACCAAAAAGAGTCCTACACCAACACCGACCGTTACAAGCAACGCCGTGCCGTTGATCACGTCCTTGACCTGTGTAGCAAGCACGGTAAGGTCAGGCTCTGCCACGGTGATCAAGAGCCCCATAGCAAAGCACACGCCAAGAAGAAGTGAGATCTTTTTGGTTTTGGACAAACCTGCACCAATGTGCTCACCCATAGGCGTCATAGCCAGATCGGCGCCCAGATTAAAGAGTCCGATACCAAGGATCAAGAATAAAGCGGAAATCAAAAACACACAAAGCTCTTTCCCGGAAAAGTTGACAACGGGGGTCAGATTCAAGAGAACAACAAGACCCGCAACGGGCAAAACCGAGACCAAAGCCTCCTTGATCTTATGCATAAGCACGCGTATCAACGTCTACACCTCCTTCATAAAAAATCATCCTATTTATTATATCACAGCAAAATCAAAAAAACAATACAGAAAAGAAAAAAAGCGGCAGAAAATCTACCGCTTTTCAAAATATTTATTGAATGTCACCAAGGTCAAATGCGGAGAGCCAACGGTTGGCTTCCTCGCACACGCTGCGAAGGCAGGTCTCGTCGAAAGGCGTTTCAAGACCGGCATTCTTCAGAAGCTCGGTGAATACACGGCTTCCTCCCTGCTCGGTATATGCCACGTAGTGCTTCCACGCGTCGCCAAGATCCTTCTGAATCATTGCCCAAAAACGAAGAGCAACCGTCTGTGCCAAACAGTAGTCGATGTAGTAGAAGGGCATGGAATAGATGTGACTCTGCCTCTGCCAACCCTCACCCTCACTGTAGAAGGGGATTTCACCGTCGAGCTTCAGCCAAGGCATATAGATGCCGAGGAGCTCTTTCCAAACGGCGTGGCGCTCCGCGGGGGTCATCTCGGGCTTTTCATAAACCACATGCTGGAAGTGGTCAACCATCGTTCCGTAAGGAATGAAGGTGATAGCGCCTGCCAGATGGCTATAATAGAACTTCTTGGTATCCTTGCCGAAGAAGCCCTCTGCCCAAGGCCATGCAAAGAATTCCATGGACATGGAGTGCACCTCACAAGCCTCCATGGAAGGCCATACGTAGTCAGTGGGAATGCGGTTTCGGTTCATCCAGCAAGCAAAGGCGTGACCGGCCTCGTGGGTAACGACCTCAACGTCGCCCTGGGTTCCGTTAAAGTTGGCGAAGATAAAGGGAACCTCGTAGTCGGGAAGCGCCGTGCAATAACCGCCGCCTGCCTTTCCTTCGGTAGAAAGAAGGTCAAGAAGCTCGCCCTCAAGCATCGTGTTGAAGAACTTGCTGGTCTCGGGAGACAACTCGTCATAGAAGGTCTTTCCGTGTGCCAGAATATCGTCTGCGGTACCGCAGGGTCTGGGATTACCGGAGCGGAATTCAAGAGCAGCATCTGCAAAGCTGAGGGGGTATTCTTTACCAAGGCGCTTAGCCTGCTCACGGTAGATGGACTCCGCAACGGGAACCAGATACTTGACAACGGCGGCGCGGAACTTCTCCACATCCTCCTTGGTATAGCAGTTTCTGCCCATACGGTAGTAGCCGAGAGTCGTATAGCCCTCGTAGCCAAGCTTCTTGCCCATCGTGTCGCGAAGATGAGTCAGCTTGTCATAGATCTCATCCAATTTTTCCTGATTGTCGGTATACCACTGACCCTCTGCCTTCCACGCGGCAAGACGGCGCGCATCGTCCGCATCGGTCTTGAAGGGAGTAAGCTGAGAGATCGTATAGGTCTTGCCCTCGAAGGGGATCTCTGCCGAGGCAATAAGCTTCGAATATTCCTGCGTCAGATCGTTTTCTTGCTGAAGCTCGGGAATGATCTCAGGAGAAAAGGCCTTGAGTGCAATCTCTGCATTGCGGAACATCAAGTCACCGTACTCCTTCTCAAAGTCTGCTCGGAAGGGACTTTCCAGCATCGCCATAGTCCACTGCTGAGAATATTCCTGGATCTCGGGCATAGTCGCATTCCAGAATTTCATCTCTTCATCATAGAACTCGTCCTTGGTGTTGATGGAATTACGGATGCTTGCCAGCGTCTCCTGGGTCTGAACGTGCTTTCCTTCCTCCTCGCTCTCAAGGAACACAGCCTTTGCTTCTTCGTAGCTTGCGGCCTCCTTCAGTCGCTTGGTAAAATCAGCGATAGACTGTTTGATCGCGTCCGCATCGGGACGGGTATAAGGCATCTGTGAAAATTTCATATGGTTTCTCCTTTTCATTCCGCTTGTTTCGCGGTAACTCTTCCTTTGTATTCACCTAAAAAGTCCTCTGCATGGGAGGAAAACAGAACGGACACCTCGTCGCCCTTAAAGGCAAAGTGTGCGAACATATTGCCAAAATAACGGTCGATGATCTGCACGCGCATCAAAAGGCGGGTGGGATCTACCCACGCGGCGGAGGCGGCACAGTCGTACATAAAGCCGTCAGTCGTGCGCTCGGTTCCGCAATCGTTGGAATATCCAAGTTGCGGGAATTTGCCAAAGGCATTCTCGCCCATCTTAAAGTATATGGTCTTCTCCCCTTGTCCGTTCTCGTAGCGGAATTCGCAGGGCTGACCCTCGAAGAAGTGAAGTAAGAACCACTTGATCTTCGGCAGATTGGGCGTTTCGTTGCAGACATATTTTACGCCATTTATCTCGCTCATCAGGGAAACGGACGTTTCACCGTTTACCGCGCGAAGCATAAGCGATTCGGTTCCCTTCTCCAAAGCCGCAAGGGAGGTGGGATCCTCGGGAAGCGGCGACTCCTCAAGGTAGTCCACGATCTCCTCAAACAGTGCGCTGAAGAGAGACTGCTGATACTTTTCGTAGCCCTGATTGTCGCCTGTGCAAACGAAGATAAAGTCCTTGTCAGGAAGGCAGATGGTGAACTGACCGCCCATTCCGTGGAAGGCAAAGCCGTTCTGCTCGGTGCGCCAGATCTGGTATCCGTAGCCGTGAGAATTGTAAAGCTCAAAGCCGTAAGCAATGTTGGAAACCTGCTTGGACGTTGCCGCACGAAGATAGGCCTCATTCATCAGGCGCTTTCCTTCCCAGGTTCCATAATTCATCACAAAACGGCCGAAGGACATCATATCCCGCGACGTACAAAGAAGCGCGGAGTCTCCCCAGCTGTCGCCGTTTGGCGTTTTCAGAATCGTAGCGGTCTTAAATGTTCCGAGGTGGCGGAAGATTTTTTCGTTCAGATAATCAAAAAGCGACATTCCCGAAAGCTTCTCGACAAGGGCGCAAAGCACCTGAGAACCGGGGCTATCATATTCCCACACAGTTCCGGCAGGTCTATTTGCATCGGAGGTAGCAAAATACAGCTTGGTACGATCCTTATAGAGCGGATTTTCGGGTTCCTTCCTTCTCGCGCTGAACCATCCTGCCGTAGAACCGCAGGTCGTCATCGTAAGCATCTCGCGAACGGTTTGCTCCGCGAGGAAACGAGGCAGCTCTCGCTCGATCTTCTCGGGGAAGAAGGTGGCGATGGGCGTATCAAGCTCCAGTTTTCCCTCCTCTTCCAAAAGACCGATGGCAACCGCTACATAGCTCTTGGTCTGGGAATACATTCTGTGATTGAACTCCTTATGAAAGGGTGCCCAGTAGTATTCTGCGAAAAGCTTGTCACCCTTCATCATCAGCACGCTGTGCATAGTAAGTCCGTTACGGTAGCAACGGGAAAGGAATTTCGATATCTGCTTACTGGATATACCCGCCTGCTCGGGCGTGATCTTCTCAAACATATCCGTTTCTCCTCTTACAAATCAAAATCATTTTTTCGTCCACGTGCGCGGGGACAGAGCGATAATCAAGGGGAAGATCTCAAGTCGTCCCAAAAGCATAGCGAAGGAAAGAACAAGCTTGGAAAACGCGGTATATCCGGCGAAGCTTTCCATAGGACCTACCGCCGCAAAGCCGGGACCGATATTGTTGACACAAGCCACGATCGCCGTAAGGTTGCTTTCCAATCCAAAGGGCTCAAAGCTGATCATAAGGAACAGAATGAAGAAGCAGATGATGTAGATCAAGAAATAATTGGCTACGCTCTTCTGCACCTTTCCCTCTACCGTTTTTCCTTCAAACCGAACGGCGTTGACCGATCGGGGACGAACCATAAAGCGCAGCTCGTTGAAGACCATCTTGCCCATCAGCACGATTCGGGAAACCTTGATTCCGCCGCCCGTAGATCCGGCACACGCGCCCACGAACATCAAAACCAGTAGGATCGACTTGGAGAGCCCCGGCCAAAGATCGAAGTTGGCCGTGGAATATCCCGTGGTGGTAATGATCGACGAAACCTGGAAAGCGGAAAGGCGAAGTGCCTCGGAAAATCCGCTGCACATGGAAAGAATGTTTCCCGTAATAACGGCAACACTCGCCGCCACGATACCCAGATACGCCCAAAGCTCGGTGCTCTTGAAAATGGACCTTGCGCGACCGATCAGGATCAGATAGTAGAGATTAAAGTTTATACCAAACAGAAGCATAAACACGGTGATCACCCATTGCAGATACGGGCTATATCCCGTAATGCTGTCCGCCTTGATGCCAAATCCACCCGTTCCGGCAGTACCGAAGGCATGCACAACACTGTCGAAAAGAGGCATTCTGCCCGCAAGGAGCAATACCACCTCAACCGCGGTCATGCCAACGTAGATAAGGCACAGAATCTTTGCCGTATCCTTGGCGCGAGGCACGAGCTTTCCTACAACGGGACCCGGCATTTCCGCGCGCATAATATGGATCGAACGGTCGGAAAGGTTGGGCAAAAACGCCATAGCAAATACCAGAACGCCCATACCGCCGATCCAGTGTGTAAAGCTTCTCCAGAAAAGAAGCCCTTTGCTCATACCTTCCACGTCTGTCAAGATGGAGGCGCCCGTGGTGGTAAAGCCGCTTACCGTTTCAAAGAAGGCATCCACAAAGCCGGGGATCTCACCGCTGATAACGAACGGAAGCGAACCGATGGCTGACATGGAGATCCACGCCAATGCCACGATGGCAAAGCCTTCTTTTGCATATATTGCATCTGTTTTCGGTCGGCAGCAGGCGTGCAACACCGTGCCGATCAGAAAGGCGATCGCCGCGCTGATAAGGAACGCGGTCATATCCCATACGTCTCCGTAGATCAGCGCAATCGCCGCAGGCAGGAGCAAGAGGAACGTTTCCGCTCGTACGATGCGCCCTACCGTCTTAAAAACCATAAGATGATTCATATTGCTTCCTTTTCACTTATGCTATGATGTCAGAAAGATCCTGCAGACGGTGCTCGGTCGAGATCACGATCACGCGGTCACCCACGCGGATCACGTCGTCACCGGCAGGGATAATGGTCTTACGTCCGCGGATAATACCCGCAAGAAGGATATTGGGCTTCAACTGCATGTCCTTCAGCGGCACGTCAAGACTGCAGAAATCGTTTTGCACGTTAAATTCCAGCGCTTCTGCGGTGCCATCCATAATCTTATAAAGTGTTTCTACGTTACTGCCGAGGGAGTTTTCAAGGGCGCGGGCATAGCGCGTCAGAACGTTGGAAACCATCTTCTGAGGAGAAACGATAGAATCCAGTCCCAGTTTTTCTGCCATGGAAGACAACTCCTGTCTGTTTACCATAGAGATAACCTTGGGTACGTTGTTGGCGTGAGCATAGAAGGAAAGAAGAACGTTTTCTTCGTCCGCCTCCTCGAGCGCAACAAAGGCATCCATAGAGGCGAGTCCCTCCTCCAGCAAAAGCTCGGGCTCGGTTCCGTCACCGCATATCACAACGGCAGAGGGCAACTCCTCGCAAAACTCCTTGCACAGCTCGCGATCCTTTTCCAATACCTTGACGCCAATACCGTTGGCAAGAAGCAGCTTGGCAAGATAATATGCCGTTCGGCTTGCACCAAGGATCATAACGTCCTTCACCTGCTTCTGAAGAAGACCCAGCATTTTCAAAAGCTTCTGGATCTCCGCCGGCGCCGCCGTCAGACCGATCTTATCGCCGCTCTTCAGCTTAAAGTTACCGTCGGGAATATAGACCTGATCCCCTCTTTGGACGGCACAAACCAGGAATTTTGCCTGATACTGCTTGCGAAGCTCGGAAAGCTTCATTCCGTCAAGAGGAGAATTCTCCTTCAGTCGAAGCTCTACAATTTCAAAGCTCCGTCCCGAGAAGGTCTCCACGTTTACGGCACTGGGGAATTTCAGCACGTTCAAAAGCTCTTTTGATGCCAGAAGCTCCGGATTGATGGAAAGAGAAAGATCCAGCTGCTGACGCAAGAAGCCGAGACTGCTGTCATTGTACTCGGGATTTCTGATTCGCGCGATGGTGTGCTTGGCACCCATTCGCTTGGCCAAAAAGCAGCTGAGCATATTGAACTCGTCCGATCCCGTTACCGAGACGAAGAGTTCTGCCTTCTCTACCTCCGCTTCCGAGAGGGTCTCGCAGTCCACACCGTTACCACACACACCCATAGTATCGTACGTATTGGTGATCTCTGCAATAATATCGGGATTTTCATCAACAGCGATCACGTCATGCCCCTCTTCAACAAGGCTTCCGATGATGGTCGTGCCGATGTTTCCGCATCCAACAATTATAATTCTCATATAAACCTCCCGTGGAGTTTGCTCAAAAGATACTATATTATACTACATATCCGAAGCATTTTCAAGTCAAGTCGGACATTTTTGTTACATATGACGATAGTATGCCTTCAAAAAGCACGAACATATATGTTAATGTTCTGTTAATATTTTTTCTATCCACTTGTCTTGCCTTTTTTTCCTATGATATAATGTGGGTGTTAATATTTACGAAAGGGCTGATATTGCTATGCAAAAACTGACTGTGATCCGTCCTGCGCACGCGCATCACGCCTATGAGATCGCCGCAAACACCTTTGTCGATCTTGCCAAAAAGGTAGCCGATGCCGAGGTGGTATTGGTGACCGATTATGAGCGCGATTCTTTGCCGGATGACGGCTCCGACATCGTTCTCGTCGGTAGCGACGCCGCTAACCACTATACCGCAGATCTTTACCTTTCCAAGGCAATCAACGGCTTCGGAATCCGCTATTGCACCGACGATTATTGCATCCGCACCGTCGAGCAAAACGGCAGAAGGATCCTCATCCTCGCCGGCGGTCGTCCTCGCTCTACCATTTATGCGGTTTACCGCTATTTCGAGCGATTCTGCGACTGTCATTGGTTTTGGGACGGCGACCGACTGAACAAAGCCGAGCTTCCCTTCTCCGGCATCGATCTGACCGAGTCTCCCCGATTCGAGTATCGCGGACTTCGTTATTTTGCTCACCGAAGCCTTCACCGCTTCCAGGCAGAGCATTGGAGTCTTGATGACTGGAAAATGGAGATCGACTGGATCCTCAAGAAGCGTTTGAATATGTTTATGCTTCGTATCGGTCTTGACGATATCTTCCAAAAGGCTTTCCCGGAGGACGTTCGCTATCCCGACCGCGATAAGCCCCTGCCCGAAGCAGGTCCCGGCTACAACGACCGTTCCCTTTTCTGGTCGCTCGAATACCGCGGCGAGCTTCGCAAGCAGCTTCTTGCTTACGCCTTTGAGCGCGACCTCATTCACCCCGAGGACTGCGGCACCATGACCCACTGGTATTCCCGTACCCCCCTCGATTTCCTTAACAATAAAAAGCCCAAGATCCTTCCCCAGGTAACAAAGAGCTATCAGGAGCCCACGGGACTTGTGTGGGACGTTCGCGAGGACGAGAACCTTGACAACTACTTCAAGCTGACCGACGTGCACGTGGCGGAATACGGAAAGCCCGAGATGTTCCACACCATCGGTCTTGGTGAGAGAATGTTCTCCGACGATCCCGAGGAAAACAAGCGCATGAAGCTGTACGTATACCGCCGCATTGCCGCAAACGTCAAGGAAAAGTATCCGAATGCCCCCCTACTGATCGCCAGCTGGGATCTGTGGATGCGCTTCACACCCGAGGAGGTAAAGAGCCTTGTGGCCGAGCTTGATCCTAACCAGTCCATCATCTTTGACTACACCTCGGACACCGCCCGTCCCAACAACTTCACCCGCTGGGACGTTGTGAAGAAGTTCCCTTGGATCTTCGGTATCTTCAGCGGCTACGAGCCCAACTCTGAGATCCGCGGTTACTATGAGCTTACCAACGAGCGCTTGAAGATCGCAAAGGACGATCCTATGTGCCGTGGCGTTGTGCTTTGGCCCGAATTGTCTCACGGAGACACCCTCATCACCGAGTATCTGGCGCTGAATGCCTGGGATGCCGAGACCCTCTCCATTCCCGAGGTAACCGATAAATTCTGCCGCGAGCGTTACAGCAAGAGGTATCAAAATCTTATGTGTATGTTCTGGCGTGATTTTATGCCCATCGTTCAGCTTCGCGCGTGGAGCATTGACACCACCATCGGTCAGTCGGGCAACGACATCTTCCCCCGCATTACCAAGCGCGCAGACTTCAGCCTTATGACCATTGCTGAGGCGCGCTACCGCTCTGCTCTCGGTGACAGTTATAAATATCAGGCGCTTGCGGCAAGCCTGCTTCGCCGTCTGTCGAAGATTGAAGAGGAAGACGCGTTTATTCGTCGCGACCGCTTTGACATTGCTCGCACCATCATCGGTCGCTTCGTCAACATCGCGGTTCTTTACGCCGAGCTTCTCCGCGTAACGGGTGAAAAGCTTGACAAGATCGATCCCGTACTGAACAAGACGCTGGATCTGATGAAGATCCTGGCTGAGGTGCTTGGCGGACACGAGGACTATTCCCTTCTCGCGTCTCTCAAGAAGCTTCAGTCGGTAACCGACACCAATCCCGACTTTGAGACCACCCTCAAAAGAAACGCCGAGAACGATTACTGCCGCGCTTACATCTATGAAAACGCCCGGTATCTCTACGTTCCCGAGATGGAGCTGCTCTTCGATCACGTGAGAAAGGCCGTGGTGGAAGGAAAGACGCTTGACCGTCCCGTCCTTGACGCTGAGGCTGAAAAGATCGTTGAGGCGTTCTACAACACGCCCCTTGCAGATATGGAAAAGCCGTCCCGCCCCTTGTCGGAGCTTGTTAATATCGCCGCCGATATCATTGAATCCATTGATTTTGAAATTAAATAAAGAGAGGTATTTATCATGGCAATCAAGCACACTGCCGTAAGCTATTACGGTCTCAACTACGTGGAGCACGCACGCGCTGACTTTGAGGAAATGAAGGAGCACGGCTGTGACACCGTTATTCTCGCCATTACCGAGTTTGATATGGACTTTTGGTTCCCCAATATCAACAATATCGTGAAGACCGCTCACGAGGTTGGTCTTCGCGTGCTGGCCGACCTTTGGGGTATTGGTAAATACTTCGGCGGCGAGCAGGTCTCCCTGTTCCTGCAGAACAACATTCACCACAGACAGGTTTCCGCATACACCGGCGAGGTGCTTAACGCGGCCTGCTTCGTAACCAACGCCTTCCGCGATTACTTCAACCGCCTTTGCGCAAAGCTGGCCCGCGAGACTGAGGTGGACGGCTTCTTCTGGGATGAGCCTCACTACGCGTATCCCAAGTCCTACGCCTCCATCACCGGTGGCGCAGGTGACGACTGGGCTTGCCGTTGCCCCGAGTGTATGAAGAAGTTTGAGGAGTACTACGGCTACGAGATGCCCAAGTTCATGAACGACGACGTCAAGCAGTTCAGATGGCGCGAGGCTCTCAAGACGCTTGCTGACGCATCCAAGATGATCAAGGAGATCAACCCTGATCTTGAGATCACCTGTTGCGTACACGCGACTATGAACACCTACTACGTAACCGAGCTTCGCGGCTACGATAACTGGGAAATGGTTGCCTCCTGCCCCTACTTCGACGTATTCTCTACTACCATCATCAACTGGACGCTTCCCGAGTCCTTCTTCCGTGACATCACCGAGAGAACGGTTGCCATGGCAAAGAAGTACGGTAAGCAGTCCGAGCGTTGGCTGATGGGCTACAACAACCGCCCCGCAGACTTTGACCAGATCGATAAGGTCGTTGATATGTACGAGGGTCTTGGCGTTGATCGCCTTGCTACCTGGACCTACCGCGGCGGTCTTGGCACCGTTGTTGCCGCCAAGGATCCCATCGAGCTTTGGGATCGCATCGGAGAGAACTACAAGAGAGTTCTTAAGAAATAAGGAGAAGCACTATGCAGGATTTCGGATATTACTCTCAGATTATTGCCAACCTGGAAAAGGTGAATGCGACCCAGGAGGCAAACCTTGACGCGGCGGCGGCGCTTATGGCTGACGCCATTGAGAACGATCGCCTGATCCACGTATTCGGCGGCGGCGGACATACTACTCTTCCCGTAGGCGAGATGTTCTTCCGTGCAGGCGGTCTTGCCAACATCGACCCCGTCATGGAACCCGCTCTTTCGGTATTCAACCAGGCTCTGAAATACCTCGAGCTTGAGCGCACCGTAAACTTCGGTGCGTCCATTGTCAAGTACTACAACCTCAAGAAGGACGACCTTCTCATTATCTTCCACAACATCGGCATCAACCCCGCTACCATCGACGCGGCTATGGAGGCCAAGAAGGCGGGCGCCAAGATCATCGCCGTATCCAGCTCCTACTGGCAGGACGAGATCCCCGAGGATCACTTCATCCGTCACCCCTCCAAGAAGAATCTCTTTGACTTCGCCGACGTTTGCATCGACGATTTCAACCCCGTTGGAGATGCGGCTGTTACCATTCCCGGCTTTGAAACACCCATTGCTCCCATTTCCAACATTGTGGACTTTTACATCGCCCATATTATGGAGATCAAGACGGTTGCCGAATGCGTACGCCGTGGCATCACGCCCCCCGTATGGTCCAGCGCAAACGTTCCCGGCGGTGACGAGAAGAACGCCGCTTATATTGAAAAATACCGTCCCCGCATCAAAATGCTGTAAGAGAGGAAAAAAAGATGTTACAGGAAAAACTTCAACTTTTGCTTGACAAATATGCCGTTGCCGCAAATGCAAAGCTTTGCGAGAAGGACGGCGAGCCCGCAGTTGAGATCGACGGCGTGGTATACCCCATTCTCGCACATCGCTTTGAGCGCCGCTTTACCGAGCTTCGCAAAATGCTTGGCGACGGCACGCTGACCGGTCTTTCCGCCGTACGCGGTGGCAACGTACAGTGCGTGTCCGTTCCCCTTTGGAGCACCGTTCGCCGTGAGATCGACCTTTGCCGTTACCTCTGCGGCGAGGAGCCCGTTTCCATCGCGGCTTATGCCGTAGACCGTGCGGTCAATCTCATCGTCAATATGCCCAGTGGCGTGGTTTGCACCCTTGAGGTGGCAAGTGCGCTTCCCGAGGGCTCGACGCCTATCGACAAGCACGAGCTGATCGGCTCCCGCGGATTTATCTGCGACCGCGTGGTAGACACCCAGGTTCCCCAGCAGTCCATTTACCTCTACGCCGACAAGGACGAGATCTACACCGACGTTGACTTTGAGCTGTACGGTCTGTCCCAGGATCAAGTTGCCCTCGTTCGCACCGCCTTTGCTCTTGCCAAGGACGCAACCCTTCGCGAGAAGGCGCTGGACGACGCCGCAAAGACCGACCGCATTGTTGAAGCCGCCCGCAAGTCTGCCGCAGACGGCAAGAAGGTTACGCTGTAAAGGAGGCTCTGACATGGAAAGATTGAAAATCGCTATGATGTCCATGACCCACGGACATACCAGAAAATATTATCAGGTTCTCAAGGAAAACCCCAAGCTTGAGTGGGTGGCCGTTTCCACCGCAAACGATGACGTAAAGAAGATCTTCCTCAACAGCGTTGACGGAATTCCCTGCTACGACTCCGACGAGGCGATGCTTGACGCCCATCCCGAGATCGAGGCCGTGGTTCTTGCCAGCGAAAACAGCGACCACCTTCGCCAGATGAAGCTTTGCGCCGAGCGCGGCATTCACATCCTTTCGATGAAGATACCCACCTTTGATATGGACGAGTACGATCAGATGATCGACATCATCGAGAAGAACGACGTTATCTGTCAGGTTGAGCTTGAGCTTCACTACAATCCCGTTGTTCGCCGCGTAAAGGAGATCATCGCGTCGGGCAAGCTTGGAAAGATCCTTTCCTTCAAGGCTACCAACACCACCCTTTCCCCTGTTTGGGCCTTCCCCTGGCAGGGCGTTCCCGAAAAGAGCTACGGAAAGCGCGTTCCTCTTCGCGAGGGTGACAACCGCTTCCGCGGCGGCGCACTTTGCGACCACCCACACATCTTTGACCTCATCTGCGAGCTTGTTGACAGTGAGTTTGAGAGCCTTTACGCATCCGTTGCCCCCAATATCCGCCCCGACCTTGAGGAGGAGGACATGCTCACCGTTATCGGTCGTATGAAGAACGGCGTGATCTTCTCTCTTGACCCCTCCTGGTCTAACATGGAGGAGCGCCTGAAGGTTCCCGGTCCCGGTTGGGAGGTAGCCCCCAAGCGTATGGAGGTCAACCTTATCATCAACGGCGAAAAGGGTACCCTTATGATCGACTGCTTCGGCCCCAACACCTATCACAACGGTGCGCCCAATGACCGTTACACCGTTAACTACACCTACTTTGACGAGTGGGTGGGACTCATCGACGAGTTTGTGGACAACATCCGGCTGCACCGTCTGCCCAAGATCAATCTCCGCCGTCACAAAGAGACCATCCGCGTAATGAACGCCGTTTACGACAGTATCTCGAACGGTGACGTCGTTACCCTTTAATGGGTGCTCCTTCTAAGATCGCACCGCTTGCCGAAGCCATTGCCGCCGACATTCAAAAGGGCGTCTTTGGCTCGGCGGGCGAGCGATTTCTGACCATCAGAGACCTGGCAAAGGCCTATTCCGTCTCCCTTGAAAGCGCGTGTAATATCATCAATCTTCTCGCCGAGCGGCGCATCATCCGCTTATTCGGAAAGAATTACTACGTGACCACGGGCTTCGTGCCCCCGTCCTCGCCTCTCGGCGTTCTGCTTCGGCAGTCCCGCCGCCCTCTTCTTGGTATGTTCGTGAAGAATATCGACAATCCCTTCTTCTCGTCGCTGGCCAAGGAACTGAGCGAGGTGGCGCACAAAAACGGATACCACCTTATCGTGGCCAGCGGCGAAAGCACCAAGCGTGAAACCGAGATGCTGGAGGAATTTCTGACCCTCGGCGTAAGCGGTGTTTTCACCTGCCCCGGCTCCGAGGCGACCCCCAACGAGGCCTACGCCACCTATCCTCTTCCCCTGGTTTCCTTGGGACGCGAGCTGCCCTTTGCCAACTGTGACAACGTTCTCGTTGATAACTATTCGGCGGGCGTTCAGGTGGCAAAGCATCTGCTTTCCATCGGTTGCGAGACCTTTGCTTACGTGGGTCTGAAGAACTTTCTCAAAAAGGATCCCCGTCTGCAGGGCTTTATCGACCGACTTGGCAAGGAAGGCGCGACCCTCCCCACCGAGCATATTATCACCGTGGGAAAACGGGACGACGGAAGCATCGACGTGGATTCTATGTCGGGTAGCTTCAATCAGCTGCTCCACCGCTTTGCGGAAGGCAAAAAGGTTGGTCTGTTTTGCTACCACGATCTTCTGGCCGTGGAGGCTATGCGCCTTGTCAAGCGGCATAACAAGATCAGCTCCAACCGCTTGACCGTCCCCGACGGCATCAGCATCGTGGGCTTTGACGATCTTCCCATCGCCTCTGTGGTGACGCCTCCCCTGACCACCGTCTCCTACCGCTACGCCACCATCGCGGAGCGCTCCATGGAGATCATGAAGGATTACATCCACACCCCCGACCACAAAACCGCGCGCCACGAGGTCAAGTCCTCCCTCATCGTGAGAGATAGCACCTTTGCGGAGCAATAATAACCGTTATAAAGTAATAAAACCGCCGAGAGCAACCAATTAAGGCTATTCTCGGCGGTACTTTTATTCATATTTATAGGTAATTTGGCTGCACGTTAAATTGACTGAATTTACAGTTCCCGAACATTCTATTTTTGAGGCTTGAAGTTTATAACAATCTGTTATATTATGACAAATAACTTTCTGACTGTTCAACTCCTTCACCTCTATGTTTCCGTCCGATTTGACATCTCCGTTAATTGTACTGCTTGTTACGGTTTGATAACAAATAACATCGCCATTGATCGAACCGTCAGCAAGAATATGTCCGAAAACCTCCACCTTAAAATATTGCGTTCTATCATTGCAATCGTGAGGAAACGCGATTTGTATCGGCGGCTCATCCGGTGAAAAAGCAGATGAAACCCTTAATACTTTTGTTCCTCTCAGCTGAACAACTCTTATAACATCATCATCCTTCACAAAGGATTGAATATCTGAATAGTCCATAAAATTATTTGAAAACAGCGCATCAATAGAAACGCCAAAAAGATTTGCTATTTCGGGTAAAAGCGCAATATCAGGGGTGTTGGCACCCGTTTCCCACTTTGAAACAGCTTGAT
>JAZLBM010000080.1:0-4975 GCA_045613705.1 Eubacteriales bacterium
TGCGCTCGCCGGTATAGGGCGTGCAGGATCTGATCTTGGAGAGATTGACCGTCGCCACGGAGCGCCAGCCCGCCGTCACAAGACGGAATTTATCATCCTTCTCGGAATACTCCAGGCGGATGGGGCGGCATCTTACGAACATGGTGTTGCCCCTGCGGTTGACCATTTCAAACTTGATCTGTGTGCCTCGCTGAATGGCCAGAAGGATCACACGAAACTGTCTGATATATTCCGGATCCTCAAAATCGTCGCCGTCGCTGTACTTATCATAAATATAGTAGTCCTCGGGAGTAAAGAGCGGTTCGATGCCGTCAAGTCCTTCAAGCTGAATGCCGAACAGCCGAAAACGGGGATCCAGCGAGATGGCCTTGAGCCACCGCTTCTGAAGAAGAGTCAGCGGCATGGTAGGCGTATGCTGAAGCGCGGTGGTCATATCGGAATGCACCAGCTGCCACTTCTCGCCCTTCAGCGCCGGCATAATGGTGAGGGTGCTTTCCCCGAAGGCGCGCTCGGTAACGATCCGCTGCAGCTCCTTTTCGGAGTGCTCGCCGTCAAGAATGCGCGCGATGATGGCGGCGACGGTATTGTAATACGCCGAATACAATTCGCTGAATATCATTCGTCCGCCTCCTCTCCAACGCCGTACATACGGTAAAGTGCCTCAAGATCCTCGCGGAATTTATTCTCCTGGGTCTTGTTGGAAAATTTCATATCCACGATGCGGCAGATGAAGGTTCTGACCCACGGGATCATCTCGCTGGAGTCGTACACGTCCGCCGAAAAGCGATAGGTATGTGCATCCAGTTGCTCCACCGTTCCGACTCGCTTTTCCCTCTCAAGACGGCGCACGATATACTCCTCGTTATCGTTCACCTTGACGGTAAACTCCACGTGCTCAAGGCGATCCTCTCCCCATTTGTTGCGCTTAACGCTGACGCCCCACATCTTGCTCTGCATACGGTCCAGCTCGGCACGAAGCTCGTCAAATCGGGGCGTGGGATCCTCCAGCTTGATATTGGAAAGATAATCCACGCGATAGGACTGGAAATGATTATATTCGGGCAGGTATGCCAGCAGGTGCTGTCTGCCGCTCTGCACGCTGATCAGAATACGAAGGGGCACGATGCGATTTCGTCTCGGCAGATCGCGACGGCGGCTGAGGTTGGACACCGTCACCACCCGTTTCTCGCGCATTGCGGTAAACAAGGCGGCGTGCACGCCGCTATCAATGGCGCCCGTTATGTAGTGATGCTTAAAGGTGAAGGTATCGGTATCCGCTTCCGTTTTATCCAGAATAAAGGAACCGATCACGCCGCAGGGGGCGGCCTCCGAAAAGTAGTGCAGAAGGTCGTTCAGTGCGGAAACGTCATAATCCTCGGCGCGGCGATAGTACATCTTGCGCCCTTCCTTCTCAGCGATCACGATACCCGCCTCGCAATATTCCTTCAGCTTTTTGCGGACGGTGGACTCGTCGAACATCATCGGCTCGTCAAAGCCCGAAAGATAGGTGCTGTCGATCTCCGCTAAGATCTCGGTCACCGTTTTTCTGACGGTTGGCTCGTGAAGGATATCGAATATGATGAAATGAAGCGTCACGTCACCGTCGGTGAAGCTTTTGGCCTTCCACGCGTTATAAAGCGGGTTGTGACGAATGGTACGGCTATCAATGGAAATGAAAACGCTCTTTCCTTCCGGGGTGCGAACAAAGCTCATATGCTCGCCCAGCCAGCTTTCCATTCGGCGGCGCTCGTCGTCATAGGAACGCGCGCTCTTGGTCTGATAATCGTCGCGGCTCTTAAAGCCGAACACGTAAAACTCGCGCATATACGCGCGGATCTTTTCAAAATTCTTGATCAGCTCGCTATAGGTCGACATGGTTCACACTCCTTTCATATCATTTATTGCTCATCTAAAAACAGATTCTTCCGTTTCATTTGCTCATAATTATCAGAATCGCGACATACAATTCCGACCATAATACTGGGTTCATCTGCGTGAAACCTCAAAAGTGCGTCGTCTATCGTAAGATCCAACCAATGCGACGAGGGGGAGAAGTCATCATTATATCGCTTCCAAAATCGAATCGCTCCTTCTTGTGGCACAATGATGCGATGCTCACCGGAATCAAGCGTTTGCCCTTCTCGAAGATCAACTGCATAAAAATCCCACTCGTCTTTTTCGATTTGATAGCTTGACAAAGCCATTCTTTCACCGTCTTCAAATACGAATATGGCGTGATCGCAGTCGCACAGATCATCATCCATAAGATAAAATCCCCACGACGGTAACAGTATGGAACGAACCGCAGTGTTTTTCAATTTATCCCAAAACCGCTCGGTCGCTCCATTCGCATGGGCCTCGATAATATGCTCGATCTGCCAAAGATGATATCGCTCGGCTTCCGTTCCCTCTCGCTCTTCCACCTTATAACGGATCCAGTACAAAAGCTCTTCGCCGTTATCCGCTTTGGGATTGGGGTTCGCACCCGAACGGATCAAGGCACGCATAATGGCCAGCTTCTTTTCGCTCTCTATCCACTGATCTTCCAGTTTTTCTTCCCACAAATATTGCAGATCCCATATTATGGGGCTTTCGTCCTCGGTTCTGATATCCAGATCCGCTCCCGGCTCGGCAATCAGCTCCAAGGCAAAATCATAGTGTCCCATCGAGATCGCCTCATGCAGAACTGTGGTTTCCATGTCATATCGACTTTTTATTATTTTCGTACAACCGCCGATCTCCTTGATCAGTTGGCGACATCTGTCATAGTCACAATTTTCATTTTCCAACAACTTGATCAATTCCTCTACAGGATTCACGATATGTCCTCCCTTATGTTAATCAAGATTTTCAATGGCGGCAATAAGGCCCTTCATAATATCCGCCATCTCCATCGAGGGCGTTTTACCCTGCTCTGTGGAATACGGGATATGAATGAAGCCCACCCGCGTTTCACTGCCCTCGTAATGGGCAAGAAGCGTGTACAGAACGTCGTTGCAGACGTATGCGCCTGCCGAATAGGAAACGTAAGACGGCACGCGCGTGGCGGCGATCGCCTCTGCCATCTTGCGCACGGGCAAGGTGGAAAAATGCGCCTTCGCGCCGCTCTGAAGGATGGGCTCGTCCTTCGGCTGAAGACCGTCGTTATCCGGAATGGAGGCGTGTCGAAGATTGATGCCCACAAGCTCCGGCGTGATAGCCGATCTGCCCCCCGCCTGACCGATGCAAAGGACTACGTCGGGGCAAAGCCCGCTCGCCGTCTCCATCACCGTCTCGAAGGCCTTGCCAAAGATCACGGGGATCAGGCGCTTGGTCAAGGTATATTCGCCTATCTGCTCGGGCAGACGCGCCACCGCCTCCCACGAAGGGTTGATGGTCTCTCCGCCAAAGGGCTCAAAGCCGGTTATCAAAAGCTTTTTCATCGGTTTTCTTCCTCTTTTATCGTTGGTACGCCCATTATATCACATTCTCCGTCAAATTTCAACACATATCGAAATCCATCCCTCGGGCTCCCCATTGACGGAAGTGCCTCGCCATGGTATAATACTGTCGAAAAGGCAAAAAAACAGCGACCAAAAAGGAACCTTCAATGAATTATAATCCTTCAAAAAACGAAATCGATTTTGTTCGAAATGCGCTGATGCGTTTTAACTGTGAGCGTGTGGGGGCGGACGGGCACACGCGCCTCTGCCTTGTGGAGCACGATGCCGACGGCGCCGTCATCGGCGGTCTTCTCGGCGGCACCTACTGGGGCTGGATGTACGTAGATATCCTGTGGGTGCACGAGGACCACCGCCGCCGGGGGATCGGCTCAAGGCTGCTTCTTGAGGCTGAACGGGAAGCGGCGCGCCGCGGCTGTCACCACGTCCATCTTGACACTATGAGCTGGCAAGCCCCCGCGTTTTATCAAAAGCACGGCTACGAGATCATCGGCATCCTGCCCGATATTCCCCGTGGTCACGAGAAATACCTGCTTCAAAAAAGCATCAAGGAGAAAAACCTATGATCATCGAAACCGCGCGCCTCATGATCCGCGAATACACTATGGACGATTTTGACGGACTCTATGAGATCCTGTCGGACACCGAGACGATGAAATATTACCCCCGTCCCTACGACGAAAACGGCACCCGTCGGTGGATCAACTGGTGCCTCGACAGCTATCGGCAAAACGGCTTTGGTCTTTGGGCGCTGGAGCTGAAGGATACGGGCGCCTTCATCGGCGATTGCGGAATTTCAATGCAAAATATTGACGGTGAAATTCTCCCTGAAATCGGATATCACGTCAATAAGAAATATTGGCGACAGGGCTACGCCAAGGAAGCATGTGCCGCCGTCAAGGATTGGCTCTTTGAGAACACGGATTTTGACTGCGTATATTCCTATATGAATCAGGAAAACCTCCCCTCCTATGCCACTGCGGAAGCCAACGGCATGACGCGGATCAAGGCGTACAACGACGGCGAAGAGGCACTCTTCGTATATGCCATCACACGCAAAGAATGGGAAGCGGCGCGGGAAGTCCACAAAGATTGAAATCAAAGGAGCGAGACAGCATGAAAAAATTGATAGCTGAAAAATTAAAAGAAATAGAGACGCACGAGAACGTCAGAATCCTGCACTGCATTGAATCGGGTAGCCGTGCCTGGGGCTTTGCATCTCCCGATAGCGACTACGACGTCCGTTTTATTTACGTACGCCCCAAAGAGCACTATTTGCGCTTGGACAAGACCCGCGACGTAATCGAGTGGCAGTTGGACGACACCCTTGACATAAACGGTTGGGATATTCAAAAGGCGCTGACCTTGCTGTACAAGTCCAACCCCACCCTTTTTGAGTGGAATGCTTCGCCCATCGTATACAAAACGACGGACGACTGGCAGCAGGTTGCCACCATCATCAACCGATACTTCGTTGCAAAATCGGGACTTTATCACTACTTGAACACCGCAAAAACCAACTATCGGGAATATCT